>JAITEJ010000152.1 GCA_031282095.1 Clostridiales bacterium | reverse complement strand
TTTCTGTTATCTGACTTATCGAGATATTTCTTCCCTATTCTGTTATCTGATTTATTTGAGATATTTCTTCCCTATTTCTGTTATCTGACTTATCGAGATATTTTTTTCCCTATTTCGGTTTGACTTATTTGAAATATTTTTCTTCAATTTCGGTTATCTGATTTACGCGTTTTGAATGTCGTCCTCCTTCAAATTCGGCGTCTATATAAGCTTGAAGAATAATTCTTGCTTCTTCGGGGGTGATGATTCTCCCGCCCATGGCGATTATATTTGCATCGTTGTGTTTTTTACACGCCTCCGCACAAAAGACATCGGTAACTACGGCGGCGCGTATGCCCCTGACTTTGTTGGCGGCAATTGAAATGCCTATTCCCGTTCCGCACAATAAAACGCCGAAGTCGTGTTCTCCTGACGCCACGCGTTCTGCGACGTTCAACCCGTATTCGGGATAATCGCATGAATTGCTTGAGAAAGTGCCGAGATCGGTCACTTCTATATTGTTTTTATTAAGCGTCTCTAACACGGCGTCCCGCAATACGTAACCGCCGTGATCGTTTCCCAGAACAGCTTTCATATAACTTACCTCTTCATTGAAATTTATTATATTATATCACACTTTGAACTAAAATTCAAGCGCTGATATAAAAAGTACTGACGAGATGAGATGACGGAGAATTTAATCGGGTATGGCCGCAACGTTCGATTATAACCGCGGCGCCGGGCGCAACCACGGTCTAAGGCGGAATCAATTCGGGAATGAAATAACGAGCTTGACGGCGGCGGACTTTTGTTTTTTGACGTCCGCGTCTTTATAAAAAAATCTCAAATTCAAATTTGTGAGTTGTCGGTATGCCGTCTTCAAACAGAGAAATTTGAGACTTTGATTTACGGGAGAGTTCTATTGAGTTAATATGTACGATACGAAGCGAACGCCCGAATCTCTGATAAAAACGAATTGCGTTTACACCGACGCTCGCGGCAGTCAGCCATACGCGGCGGCAAGCCGTACCTTTTTGCCGTAGATAAAAAACCGAGCTTAGTTCTTTTTGGGGAAGCGTAAGCCTTCCGTCACTGTAATTTCGCAATCGTATTCTTTATCCCATGAAAAATATAGCCCGTAACATTACGTTATCAAGTGCCGCAAAACACGCTGACTCACGCGTATCGTGCAGTTTTTCTCGCGCATTCCTTATAAATCGGAATAACCTCGCGCCGTGCGGCATATTGATTTACATGCGGAGAAGCGGTTCACCGCAGCGCGAGGTGTTTATGAAGAAAGTTTTAATAGCCGTTCTTTCGTTTTGTATGATATTTGTTCTCATAGGTTGCAACCGCAACAAAGTTAAGGATTACAAGCTTACTGACAACGTAACTTTCAACCAAACTCATTTTTACAGAGGCGGCAACGAGAAATTTGTTGTGGAAATATCCATAGGAAGCAAAGAGGCGGTGTTTGTGGCGGACGGACGAATAGACAAGGTGGAGCCGTTCTCGGAGATATCTATATATGAACTTACGGCTAATTCCGACGATAACGTATATGCTTTTAGGATTACAAGCGGCGAAACTGTCATAAACGGCGAAACCGAGAAGAATATTTTTACCGGCGCGCACGTTGCGGATTCCGACCTGTCTTCCGTTAAGGACGGCATAACCGCGATAGAGATAAGCTCAGGGGCGGGGAGCGCGGCTGAAACGGTGGTTTTGATTGATATCTTGGCCGAGGCGATTTCATGGAACGACGCGTTGAACGTCGCCGCAGACGAATTCAAGGATCGTATAAACGCGGAAAAGGTCGATGGTATTCTGCCGCGGGAAATATACGTGAAATATGTGCGCGACAGCCGTGATCCCGAATCACCGTATTATTGGTACGTTTCTTTTGTTGGTGTGGAAAATAATATATGGGCGGTGCTGCTCGACCCCGTCAATGGCGCGGTTCTCACAAAAAAATAAGACATACAAATCGATATAAAGCGGCTGATGTCGGCGACGCAATGAATAAACAATAGCGTCGTTAGGACAAGGTTCATGTTTTGCGATACAGAGTGCCTAAAGCATATGTCGGGGTTTCCGTTTGCGGTACAGAGTGCCTAAAGCATATGTCGGGGTTTCCGTTTGCGGTACAGAGTGCCGAAAGCATACGTCGGGGTTTCCGTTTGCGGTACAGAATACCTAAAGCATATGTCGGGGTTTCCGTTTGCGATACAGAGTGCCTAAAGCATACGTTTGGCAAGGTAAGGACGGAAAAATGCGGAGAGCGCAACGTAACGCCGGATCGTTTTATAGTGATTGTGAAACAAATCGGTCCGCAGTCTATACTGTTTTTATTATCGGAGCAAATATTGGAACTGTTGTAAACTGTAATCGCTGTAATAAGACGCTTTAAGTCCTTCATTCAGAGAACAACCCGCGAATTTTGCCGCGGATCGGAACTTATTCATAAGGCAACCGCAGCAAGCGCAAAGGGAACATCCGAATCATCGGGCGAATGTCGTACGATTGTGCCGTTAAAAATGAAAAGATAACCCGCGGCATTTTGCCGCGGGTTATCTTTTCATTTTATAATAATCCTCAAATATACCGCAAATATACGGCGCCGAACGCAGGGTATTTAAGAAAACGCTTGCCGTATAACGGCTGCTAGCCTAAGCGTTGGCGGCGGCGTTGAACCTTGTCGCAAATTAAACTGCGGAACGGTTTAATAGTTTTTCGGATCGACTTGGAAATAAGCTTGCGGATGATCGCAGGTGGGGCATTTCTCAGGGGCAGTGGCGGAGCTCACACGGCGTCCGCAGTTGCGACATTCCCAAACGATAACTTCATCCTTTTTAAAGACCTTATGAGGAGGATTTAATGACCATATATAGGGATCTCTTGACGGACCATGAATTGAAATCACTTTTGATTGAAAGAAAAAACTTAT
>JAITEJ010000105.1 GCA_031282095.1 Clostridiales bacterium | reverse complement strand
CGAGTTCCCGCCCGGCCTCGGCAAAATACAGCGCGCCTAAATTGAATAACACGGCTGCCGCCAAAACTATTCCCGCTATGACGAGTATGATCGTAAGCATATTCATCGACGCCGACAATTCGTCCCACGCGTTCAAGGCGTCCGCCGAATACTGCACCGTTTTAACGCCCTCGGTTTGTGACGTTTCGTCCGTCTTACCCACCGTTAAAACGGCGGTAGGGATAAACTCACAGCCGAAGTTCTCGAACGACGCCGCGCTCATCGCAAGCCCTTGCGTAGTCGGCGCCCTGTGAACGGACGCTACACGGCACTCCTTCCATCCGTCTGCGGCACCGTACAGCCTCCATCGTATCGTGTCGCCGGCTTTAACGCCCAACAAGGATGCCGATTTATAACTTATGCTTACGCCTTCTTCGGGCAGCTGCATGTATTTCCCGTCTTTATCGGTAAACCGTAAAAGCGAGCCGCCCGTCTCGATCACGTTAATTTGCGCGGTAAGCTTGCGGTTTCCTTTCTCTATTTCAACCGCGCCCTCGTAGAATGCCTCGCCGCCCGTCCTCGATAAAATTTCGGCGCGCGTTTCCGCGTCAGCCGCCTCGTTAAAAAGTATTTTCGCATCGTAACGCATCAATTTGTCATATTGCCACGTTCTCATATCCCGTAAGTCGGCGTACATACCGAAAGCTGCTATAAGCACGGCGGAGCATCCCGCCGCTCCGACCGCCGCCATAACCGAACGCAGCTTGTTGCGCGATACGTCACGTAAATTCCAGCGCGCCGCGAAGCCTAAACTATTCCATAATCTGCCGTTGCGCGTTTTTACGACATTCTTTACCTTAGGGGATCCGGGTCTTAAGGTATCAGCGGGTGAAAGACTAAGCGTTTTTCTGCAAGCGAGATATGCCGCAAGCGTACAAAGCGCTGCGACGGTAAACGCCGTGATGAAAAAAGAAATATCGTATACGGGCTTCCATACGGGCAGGGTATATGCCGCTTGCATAGACGGATAAAACAGCGGAGGTATCAGCAGCGGACCTAAAATAACGCCTAGTACGCTCCCCGGAAGCGATGTCCAAAAGCCGTATCCGACATAATGAAATATGATTTTGCGACTTGAAATCCCCAACGCTTTGAGTGTTCCTATTTGCGTACGTTGGTGTCCTATAAGCCGCGTCATTGCGGTGAGAAGTGTCAAAATCGCCACAAGCGCGAACACGGGCGGGAACATCGCTCCCATTGATTTATCTTGTTGGATTTCAAGCGAGAGCTGACGGTAACTTTCCATATCGTCCCGCCCCGCGAGCACGCCGTACCGACCGCCCGTGGCAGCGTCGATTTTACTCTCCAATTCCGCAACGCCGACACCCGATGTTTTTATCAGCATCTGATTATAGATAAGCGCTTTCGGTATAGGAAAAGCCGACGCCGGCATAAAGGCGAAGCCCTTGCCGTAAAAGTCAGGCATGATCGAATCGCTGTGCATATAGACGTATTCCGGGCTGTACACAAGTCCCTTGACCGTCGCCGTAAATGTCATATCCGTACACAGGAAGGTTAGGTTGTCTCCGACCGCGATATTTCGCGCCAAAGCGAACCGCTCGTCAAGCCACGCGCCGTCGGCGGCGGTCGGGTCAAACGGTTCGCCTTGACGCAAATACGTTTTAGATATCGTGCCGCTTTCAATAAAATACAGCTCCGCTTCGGGATTGCCGTCCAAGTTGACGACCGAGGACAGCGCGAGCCGGCGTTCCGTTTCCTTTACGCCGGATATGCCCTTTATCTTCTCCGCCGTTTCGTCGTCTATGCCGCCTCCCGCGTATAGCCACATATCTGCGAGATTTGTTTCCTCGTAATAGGCGTCGGAATTTTCCTGTAAGCCTATCCATTCGCCGCCCACGCCGGAATATATAAACGCAGTCAGAAACGCCATCAAAAATACGGATATGAACTGTGCCGCGCCCCTCCGCATATCGCGTGCCATTTTACGCATGAGCATTACCAAATCACCTCCCCCATATCCTTAGGAAATTGATTTATTTCAACGCTTTCCGCGCGCCCGTTTTTAAAGCGTATCACCTTGTCCGCCGCCGCGCTTATGGCGGCGTTATGCGTAACCACGACTACCGTTCGCCCGGCCTTAGCCGCGTCCTTCAAAAGCGACAATATTTTAACGCCCGTGCCGCTGTCAAGCGCGCCTGTAGGCTCGTCGCACAGAAGAAGTCGCGGATTTTTGCAAAGCGCGCGGGCAATCGACACTCTCTGTTGCTCTCCGCCGCTAAGTTGAGACGGAAATTTGTTTTTATGCGATTTTAAGCCCACGCTTTCAAGCGTTTCCTCCGCAGGTCTGTAATTCGCCGTCACCTCTTTAACGAGAGCGGCGTTTTCGTACGCCGTCAGAGTAGGGATAAGATTGTAGAATTGAAATACAAATCCGATTGAGCGGGCGCGGTATTCAGTCAGCCGCTTGTCTGAAAATCTCTCTATGTGTTCGCCGCCTACGATTATTTCACCGTCCGTCGCCTTGTCCATTCCCCCTAAAAGGTTTAACACGGTGCTTTTTCCTGCGCCCGACGGACCTAAAATCACGACGAATTCTCCGTCCTCTA
>JAITEJ010000083.1 GCA_031282095.1 Clostridiales bacterium | reverse complement strand
ATAGCGCCGTCGCGGTCTTTACAGGAGGCGAGCCGCGGAGTCAAAAATTCCACGACCGCGTCGCGAACCTTCATTTTTACGTCTTGATCGGCTTGTCCGTTGCCGTTTGCCCGAATATGTATTCTTACCGCGTCGCCGTACGGATTTTCCGTTTCACCGCAGCCGGAAAAAATCGCCGCCGATAAAGCAAAAATTACCAACGCTAAGGATATTATTGTCTTTCTTCTCATATTTTTTTATTCTCCCCGACCGATAAATTCCGGCAAAATGCCGCCGGACTCTTTCGCCGCCAACTGATTATTGCCGTCCGCGCTTTTATTTAAACCTTAACGGTTTGCCGTCGGAAAATTTTAATGCGCATCCGCCTTGCATATATCGTTTTCGTATACATATATGATTAAATCAAACCGATCCGAAAATTCCATGTTCAATTACGGACACAACAGCGTGAACATGCTTTAGTTGAACAACTTCCGCATCAAATACGAACAAACCGTTTACTATAACGGACAAATCCGTACGCGTTAGCGCGTAACAATACGTATTTAATGCGTGGGTTGAAATCGCACCCTTTTGACAAACCCGTACGCGATCGCCGTAACAATATATAAGAAAAATCGCGTCAATTAACGCGCATATGATTCGGACAAAACCGTGTACGCTTGCGCAAGATAACAAACAAACGATTAACATTTATTTTCTTGAACCCGTCGTTTTCTTGCAAATTACTCGGTTTTGCGCTATAATGCAGAACGTGGCGACTTTTTTTCTTATCACCGTTTTTTTGGCGTATATTTCGTTAGGACTTCCCGACAGTTCGTTGGGAGTGGTTTGGCCTAACGCCCGTTTTGATTTGGGAGCGCCTTTAGACTATGCCGGTTATTTAACCATCGTCTGCGCGCTGTCGTCCGGGATTTCCGCGATATTTTCCGTTAAGGCGGTAAAATTTATGGGCTCCGGGAAGGTAGTAGCGTTTTCCGGACTTCTTACGGGATCCGGACTTTTATTGTTCGGCTTGCTGCCTCTAAAAGAGCTTCTTTTCATCCCGTCGATTTTATTAGGCTTCGGCGCGGGCGCGGTCGACGCGGTATTGAACAATTATGTAGCCGAGCGGTATTCTTCCAAAATAATGAACTGGCTGCATGCGTGTTGGGGAATCGGCGCCACGGTGGGACCTCTAATAGTCACGGCTTGGATAAACGCAGGCAATTGGCGCGCGGCGTTTTATACCTTGGGCGCAATTCAGCTTACGCTTGCCGCGCTTTTCTTCTGCACGCTTTTTTTGTGGAAAAAAGATTTCCGCAGCGCCGATTCAAGCGCCGCCGCCGCGATCTTGCCTTCGCGCCCCGATTACACAATGAAAAATCTCGCGCCGTGGCTGTGCGTGATAATATTCTTTATTTATGTCGGTTTGGAATGCATATGCGGCACATGGCTTAAAACGCTGCTGTACGTGGATCGCGGCGTAAACAATACTCTTGCCGGCGTCGCCGTATCCGTATACTACGGTTCCATAACGGGCGGGCGCATAATCTTCGGCTTTATAGCCAAGCGGTTAGGCAACCGCCGCTCGATTTTTATCGGTTTACTGTCGTCGATCGCGGGCGCGGGCTTGCTTTTTATAAACAGCTACCCCGTTTCGGTTACGGCGGTGTTTCTCATCGGATTGGGTTTCGCTCCCGTCTACCCGTCAATGATGCACGAAACCGCGCGCCGTTTCAACCGAGAAATATCCGCGAAAACAATATCCTTCCAGCTTGCCGCCGCCAGCGTAGGGGCTATGGTCTTTACTCCTCTCATAGGCAAAATCGGCGCTGAAAACGACATGTCCGTGTTGCCATGGGCTCTTCTCTCGGGCGCCGCGGTAATTCTGTCGTTAAACACCCTGCTAAACAGATTAACCCCTCAAAAAATGTGCGATAACTCAAAATCCGAAAACAACGAAGACGACACGGAAACGGAGAAAGAAGTCGACGTTCTTACGGCGGAAACGGAAGCCGGGAAATGAAAGAGGCATTATAAAAAAGTTTTACAAGCAGCGTTCCGCATTGTTACGGTAAATGACAGGCGAGACAATCATCAGAAAAAACCGGCTTACCGCCTGATTCCGCGCCGACCGTTCACGCACTTTTATGAAGCGCGTAAACTCTACCCGGCGTTCCCATAATAAACTGCCTCATAACGGGCTTGAAATGAAATCCGCCGCCGCAAGTCCGCATCGAGTTTTGTTATAAAAGACAACTTTTCCCATACAAAACGGATATAATATTATGATTACGGTATAAAACCGAAAACGAAAAGGCATTTATATAAATATGAAAATTTTCGACGAACTTGTAAAGGAAACGCTTAAAGCGTTAGCGATAGCCACGGTACAGGAAGATGCCTCATCGGGCGCGCCTTTCGGTGCGGGGAACGCCGAGGCGTTAAAAAGCGCGCTGAATTTGGCGCGGTCGTTCGGCTTTACGACGCGCAATCTGGACGGTTATGCGGGGTGGGCGGAGATCGGAGAAGGAGACCTGTTCGGCGTACTCGGACACCTCGATACGGTTCCGATCGGAGACGGTTGGACGCGCAGTCCGCTTGGCGAAATATACGACGGCAAATTGTACGGACGCGGCGTCATGGACGACAAGGGTCCGATGCTTGCCGCATTATTCGCGGCTAAACGGCTACTTGACGAAGGTCACATGCCTAAATGCCGTCTGCGGTTTATATTCGGCTGCAACGAAGAAACAGGTTGGGCGTGTATGCGCAAATATTCCGAAACCGAGGAAATGCCGGCGCTTGCTATTTCTCCCGACGCTGACTTTCCGATTATAAATTCCGAAAAGGGTGTGCTTAACGTGCAATTGACGCTACCGTTTAACGGCAAGGCTATAACTATAACGGCGGGAGAGCGGGCAAACATGGTTCCTGCGCTCTGTTGCGCTAAAATAAACGGTGAAGAACTGAAAACGACAGGGGTCGCCGCGCACGGTTCCCGTCCGGAGGACGGTGAAAACGCGATAATAAAAATGTTAGAAAAACTTGCGCCCGCGGACGAAACATTGCGCTTTCTGTACGAGAAATTGCGCGGCTACGACGGCAGCGGCTGCGGCATAAACGCGAGTGACGACAAAAGCGGCGGACTTACTCAAAACCTCGGTATCATACGTTCCGACGCCGACTCGGTCACCGTCACGCTTGATATACGATATCCCGTAACCGTTTCCGCAGAATATGTTCTCAACGGATTAAAGACGGCGTTTCCGAACGCGGTTCTGCGCCAAACGCACGCTCATCCGCCGCTTTATTTGCCTAAAGACCATAATTTGGTAACGACTCTCCTGACAGTCTACGAGAAAGTCACGGGGGAAAAAGCCGCGCCTATAGCGATAGGCGGCGCAACCTATGCCCGCGCCGTTCCGTTGGGAGTGGCATTCGGTCCGCAACTTCCCGGTCGCAAATCGACCATACATTCCCCCGACGAACACGTTTCATTAAACGACTTTTCAATCATCTTTGAAATATATTACGAAGCGTTGAAAGCGCTGGTCTTTTAAACGCGGACGGCAAAAGTAAAATCACGATCAACATCGCCGCTGCGATACACCGTATTACCCTGTCAACAATCATTTCCGCACTTACGGCGCACAGTAGTTGCCCGTACGGCAGTTATCGGCTATGCTTTTGGTATGAGAATAATCGTACGGCGGTTATCGTCACGCTTTCGGCATACGAATAACTCGGATGGCGGTCATCGTTATATGCCGCAGGATTTTGTCAACCGAATCAATCAAAAAGTTCAATTGCAGACGGCATAATATATCCCGCAGGATTTTGTCAACTGAGCCAATGAAAATGTATAACTGCGGGCGGCATGTTCGCCTAAAGGTCTTAACGTCTTGCCTGAGCGGGAGTGCTTCTCAGCGGACGGTAATGTCATACGTTGCAGAATTTTGCCGTCTCAACCGAACAAGAGCTTTTTTCTGTGCGCTAACCGCGCCGCCTCTATAAAACTACGGAGGCATTTTCATTCCATTTTATCGGATTTCGCTTTTTAAATGAGTTTTTTATCTGCCGGAATTCCTCTTCCCACCTTTTTTTACGGCAATTTTTTTTATTGCTTCCTACGATGTATAAATCATACGTCGAAGGGATTATAAATGAATTTCAGTTGTGAATTTTAAGAAATATGTGGAAAAAGGTCGAATAAAAAAATCGTCATATTTGTCCCGATTTGTCTATAAATTAGAGTATCCCGATTCTTCCGGAGAAGGGTTCGCGTTGCCGTGTTATCCACAAAGTCTTTATCAAATGTTGATAACTATGTGGATAAGTCTGAATTTTTATGCATTTAAGGCGCAAAACCGCCTCTCTTGAACAGAATACCAACGACAGGAGCTTTTCCTATTCAGATGAGTAAAAGCAAACAAAAACGTAATCTTATAACTATCGCCGTTGCGGTTTTTATCGTCGCTTGCACCGTCACCGTTCCCCTCGCCGTACGCGCGGGCGTCGTCCCCAAGCCTATTTGCGTGATTGCGTTAGACGCGGGGCACGGAGGAATTTTATCAATTTAGATGAGTAAAAGCAACCACAAACGTAATCTTATAATTATCGCCGTCGCGGTTTTTATCGTCGCTTGCACCGTCACCGTTCCCCTCGCCGTACGCGCGGGCGTCGTCCCCAAGCCTATTTGCGTGATTGCGTTAGACGCGGGGCACGGAGGAATTGACGCGGGCGTGACGGGCAAAATTACGGGAGTACGCGAAAGCGATCTGAATCTCGCGATAGTGCGGAAAATAGAGGCTTATTTGTTGTCCGCACATGTAGGCGTCGTTCTCACGCGCAAGGACGATGCCGGGCTTTACGGCACCACCGCCCCCGGCTTCAAGCGCCGCGACATGGAAAAACGCGCGGAGATAATCGCCGCCGCGCGCGCTTCCGCAGCCGTCAGCATACATATGAACTATTACGCGCCGTCTGCAACCCGACGCGGCTGTCAGGTTTTCTATAACGGCGACAGCGAAGCGTCGTCAAACTTCGGCGTGCTTATGCAGGATATTCTCAACAAACGCGTCAATGCCTCGGAAAACGGCCGACTCTACGACGCTGTCGCCGGAGATTACTATATTGTCCGTGAAGTCGTCTGTCCATCAATCATAGTCGAGTGCGGCTTCTTGTCCAACCCGATTGATGAACGCCTTCTCACTACCGAGGAATATCAAAATAAAATCGCCTATCACATATTCTCAGGTATTATGGCATAACTCCATACGGCTTAGGTCTTCAATAAGAAAGGCGGCAAATACCGAACAATTATGCAAGGTTTAAGCGTTTTGCGGAGTGAGATCGAATGTTGCGGCTATCGTTAAGTTTCTTTGCGAAACCAAATTAAAAAACGCTGTTATTATCATCTGCATAACTTTCGCCTGGCAATATCGGTAAATTATATAAAATGAGAAGTTTTATAAGAAACAACGCAAATTCGGAGCAAAGATTGCTATAAAACAATTTGTATTTGTAAGGTTTTTGCCGCATCAAGCGAGAAATGTGCCTCTTTTGTGTGATTTTTTTAATATCCTACGTTTCTATAAGGTAAAGATTGACGTAAATCGGCTTCTGTTCATAAGCCTTTGTACTATACATCGGAAAAAGAGTTGCCGTTTTATGATTTTTTACCCGTTAACATTAGATGATTTTATAAAATAAAGATTTTCATAAAAACAACTTGTATTCGCAAGGTTTTTTTGCTATACTAAATTAGAAGAAAAGCATTGATTTTTATGCCAAGGAAAGATGCTTTTGTTTATGAGGCTGTAAATTTGAAAACATCGGCATTTCGGAATATCGTGTCCGGTTTGCGTTTTATACGGGTCGTATACGTTCACGCTTCCGGTTGTAAAACGACAGGTTTTTTATTTGCAACTCATGCGGCTTCTTGATAAGTTCTTATATAAAAATAGGAGGCACGTATATAAATATGAAAGCTCCGTGTCCGGTTTGTAAATACGAAGTGACAATTCCCGACGGAATCAAAAAGGGGAAATTATTTTGCCCGCGTTGCGCGCATCTTTTGAGAGTCGGAGATCCTCCCGAATTTATCGTTGCGGAGTGTCCCTTTTGCAAAGTACAGTTTGAGGTTCCCGCATCCGTCGTTGAGGATGTCGTATGTCCTGCTTGCGGCAAATACCTATCAACCGAGCCTATGAAAGGGAAAAATGGAAAGAATTTTTATTAAGCCGAGCCTGTACTTGCGAAATCCGCCGTTTCGGCGTTATAACAGCACATTATATTATGTCGAAAAACAAAAAAACGATTGCCCTTAAAATGCTCTTATTCGCGTTTTTCATATAAATAATCCTAAAGAAAAATTACTCGAATTTATATGCATCGTCCGAAATTTAGTATTATCAAAAATTTTTCCTGAAAATTCTTATCATAAACCCTTGACAACGTAATTTTTCGGTGATATAGTAAAATTGTTCAAATGATAAGGCGCGGCGCGGTTTAAACCGTACGGGCTTTTCAGAAAGAACGCCAAATAAAACCGTTGATGCGGAAGTAAAGACTTACGGGCGTTTACAGAGAGTCGGGGCGATGAGAAGCCGGCAACATGCTATAGGTCATAATGGTCCGCGGAGGGCGCAGCCAAAGGGAATGTCGTTCGGCGTTTTCCGAGTATGTTGCGACGTGTCGCTTACGTTACAGAGCCGCGGTCATGTTTGTGGTCGTATAAAGTGTGAGAGCGCGGCGAGTTTTTTGCCGTTCTTTCAAAGCAAGGTGGCACCGCGGATTTTTAAATCCGTCCTTGTTAG
>JAITEJ010000021.1 GCA_031282095.1 Clostridiales bacterium | reverse complement strand
GGTTATGCATGTGCGCGGAGGTACTCGCCGGACGCGCGTTGAATTCGGGGGTCGGACTGCCGCGGAGGGTTATGCGTATAAGCGGAGTTACGCGCCGGACGCGCGTTGAATTCGGGGGTCGGACTGCCGCGGTGGGTTATGCGTGTAAGCGGAGTTACGTGCCGGACGCGCGTTGAATTCGGGGGTCGGACTGCCGCGGAGGATTATGCATGTGCGCGGAGGTACTCGCCGGACGCGCGTTGAATTCGGGGGTCGGACTGCCGCGGAGGGTTATGCGTATAAGCGGAGTTACGCGCAACACTGCCGATTGCGCGCTTCTAACCCGCATACGCTGTTATGGATGAAGTTTCGGCGGTGATTATCCGCGCGCCGTGCTACCGAAGCCTCCTAAACGCACTCCGTCCGCATTGTCGTCTGCGGTTATGCCGAAAGGAAGGAATACTCCTTGAGCGAAAGCGGCGCCGCGTTTAAGCTCCAACGCTTTTTTCTCCAAACTCAAGTTACTTATTTTTATTATGATGTGCCCTTCGTTTTTTGCGCCGTAGTAGTCGGAATCGATTAAACCGACCGTATTGTCCAGTTGCAATCGATACTTAAAGCCCAGACCGCTTTTGGGGAACAAAAACAACGCCCAACCGGGGTCGATTTTCACGCGGATTCCCGTGGGAATGGATATTGATTCTTCAGATGCCAAAGTCACCGCGAACGGCGTAAAGAAGTCATAGCCCGCCGAGCCGCCTGTAGCCCTCACAGGCAATTTTAGGCTGTCGTACGCATCGTAAATGACTTGATTCGCGCCGATCGCGTCGTCTAAAAAGGCGACTGAACCTTTAAAAACTTCCTTTGTGTCCGCGCGGAAGCGCTCTTCGGAAACCGTGTCGAATTTTGCCACTCTGATTATATCCATGTTGATGCCGTACTCCTTTAATATTTAGCAAAAAAGCGGGCGAGAGATGTGTTTCACCCGCTAATACGGGGTTATTCCGCCGCCTGCGCGGGTTAATCCGGCGTTTTACATACGCATGACTTATAACTGTTGAAAAAAAATCGCATTGACGATTTTTGCGCGGGCGTTTCGCCTGCATACGTATGACGCACAACGTCAACCGCACCGCCGCCTTGTCTGTATCGGAAAAGCGTTTTATATACGTATGCGTGACGCGCAATTGTAAATAGCCGTCTGCGCTTTTTCTCCGTTAACAGTGGTTTTATACACATATGCATGACGTGCAATACGCATATTGTAAAATACTGCGGCGGCGGATATAGTGGTTTTATACACGCATGCATGATGCGCAATCGCAATATTTTCAAAGCGCGTATGCCTTTTTGGCAGTGCAGGCTAAGTCGTTGGATTTGTGTGCGCCGCCCTGATACGGTTGTTTTACAGTCTGTGAGAAAAGGGTTTTGCATACACATTGCGCATAGCCATGAGAAAAAAAATCGCGTTTACGCTTTTGGCGAAAGTGTTTTATATACGTATTATGATATACGGCAAAGTACGGCGTCCTCGGACAGCGTGAATTGTTGGTATTTTATATACGTATTATGATATGCGGCAGTGAAAACCCGATAAAGGAACTATAGCATTAGGGGTATTTTACATGCGCATATATGATGTTTAACTATAATGTTTTGCAAAGCGCGTATGCCGTTTCGGTAGCGTGCGCTATGTTGCCGGATTTGTCGGCGTCGCCTATTTTAAACAGGAGAATTTTTCCGTCCGCGTTAGTTTTTTCCGTAACATAAGCGCCGTTGCCGGATAATTCGTCGTAAAGCTTGCGTTCTGGGCGGACTCCTAACGCCAGAATTACCGTGTCGCAAGCGAGCGTTTGAGCCGCCCGTGTCCGCGTATCTTTCAGGGTAACGCCGTATTCAGTCACGGAGGTCAGCTGCTTGTCGGTCAAAAATTTTACGCCGGCGGATTTAAGTTTAGGCAAAATGTCGTCTAAATGTTGAAACCATGCACCCGGACCTACAGTGTCCGCCATTTCCGCGACGGCAAGCTTGTTTTTGCCGGCGAGCAGCTCCGCGGTTTCCAAACCCGTCATGCCGGAGCCGGCGATGACGATTTTTTTATTCTCCAAAACGACTTTCCCGGAAAGAACGTCGGCGGCGGAGACTACGTTGGCGCCGTCGATGCCGTTTATGGATGCGGGACGAAGAGTGTCGCCGCCTGTAGCTATTATGACGGCGTAGGGCGACAACTCCGCTAAGGTTTTTTTGTCGGCGGGCGTGTTTAAGCGAATATCCGCGCCGTTACGACGGCAGGCGGCGGCTAAATCATCAATGCACCATGCGGTTTTGTCCTTTTTGGGCGGGCGGGAAGCCAAGTACACCTGACCGCCCAAACGGCTTTCCTTTTCAAAAAGAATCGTATTATAGCCGCGCTCCGAGAGTATTTCCGCGGCGGTTAATCCGGCGGGACCTCCGCCGACTATAGCCACGGTTTTGCCTTGCCCCGTTTTTTCCAATGACGCTCTCTCTCTTTCCGCGCCTAACGCCGGATTTGCCGCGCAGCCGCCGTTTGTCAGCTTGTATGCGTTGTGTTGCATACTCTCGAAGCAATGCAGACACATGAAACAACGTTTTATCGAATCGGGTTTGCCCTCCGCAACCTTGTCCACCCATTCGGGATCCGCGAGAAAAGGTCTGCCCAAGGCGACAAAGTCTTGAACGCCGCTTGCCAGCTGCTCTTCCGCTTGCTCCGGCGAACGAATGAGATTAGCCGCGATAACGGGTATTTTAACGGCTTTTTTAACGGCGGCGGCAAGATTTTTACGCCAGCCGAGGTCAAAAGTGACGGGTTCCAGCCAGTAGTTCATGGCGTCGTAACCTGCCGAGGATACGTCGATCGCGTCAATCCCCGCGCGCTCCAATATTTTTGCCGCGAGTACGCCTTCTTCGAGAGCATACCCGGTGTTTTCTTTTCCTATATAACGGTACATTTCGTCAACGGACAATCTCACTATAATCGGGAAATCCTTTCCGCAGCGTTCTCTTATGCCGGCTATTATGTCGGTTAAGAAGCGCAGACGGTTGTCCAGGCAACCGCCGTATTCGTCTTCGCGCTTGTTTGTGTACGGGCTTAAAAACTGCTGAAGCAGATAACCGTGCGCCGCGTGAAGCTCGACGCCGTCGCATCCGGAGGTTTTTACGCGTTCCGCCGCGTCGACGAACTTTCCGATAAGCCTTTTTATTTCCGCTTTTCTCAAAGCGCGTACGCGACCGCCGGCGAAATATGCGGGCGGGCATTTAGAGGGAGCGACCGAAGACAAGACAAAATTGTGTTTAAGCAAAAGCTTTGCCGCGGGCATAATTTTCAGTAAAACCCGTTGAAATTTGCCGCGGGTCACTTTATCTGCCGCCGTGCAAAGCGGAATCATATCTACCATAAGCCCTACGTTTTGCCGACCTGGATGATGCAACTGCACAAAAACCTTCGCGCCGTGGCGGTGTATGCGCTCGGCGAGAGCGCTCAGCGGCGCGGTATGGCAATCCTTGCTTGCGGCAAGTTGCACGAAAGTGCTTGCTCCCGTGCGGTCGTCCACGCGGGTGATTTCGGTTATGATTAAGCCCGCGCCGCCCTTTGCGCGCGCCTCGTAATAGTCCAGCATTTTTTCGGACGGAGTGCCGTCCAATTGACCGACTCCTAAACACATGGGCGCCATGACCACGCGGTTTTTAATTGTAATTTTGCCGATTTTTCCCTCGGAAAGGAGGTGAGTGTAAGTCATTTATGTCCCCCGTAGATATTTTTAATTTTACCATATTTAAGAGGAAAAGTCAACGCCAACCACTATTAGGTATGAAACCCCTGTGAACCGTTTATGATATTGTCACATGTAGATGTTCGTGATTTTATCACAACGGTTTATATAGTCGCGCATACACGGAAACGATATACGCGGAACAGACATACTTTTTCTCTCTTTGTAAAAATAAAACAGACGGCGCGCAGCGAAGAAAATCGATAAAATTTTTGTGCGGTCAGAAGTACGGAATCCCTTATAATTACAGACATTCAACAATATTTTGAAGAAAAGTTTCACGTGAAACATATAAGCTTTTTGCCTAGCTTATAAAGTGAAAAAACGTGCAAAAACACGTTTTTCAGAATTAAAAATCGACTTTTTAATATAGGCTTGCAGGAAATCCGCTTAGTATTTACGGTTTATTGAAAATATTTAGAGGCTATACCTGCGTCCGTGGCGTTTAAGGGAAGCAGGCGCGAGCCCATATGATAAAGCTTGTTTATGCCGCCGGAGGAGATAAGGGAATTTACATCCTTTGTGGCGGCGCGGTATACGGTTTTTGCCACCCGGGCGGGATTCATGCCGTGCTGTTCGGTTTTCGCCAAAGTCCTCACCGCGCTGTTTAAGCGTTCGGCATAATAACCGGCGTCTTCATCGGAATAGACGTTGCGTTCCATCGTAAATCCGGTTTTGGTACCTCCGGGCATTACGCTGACTAAGCGTATGTTATAGGGCTGAAATTCCAGGTTCAATTCGCGCACCATGGCGTTTAAAGCCGCCTTGCTGGCGGAATAGAAGCCGTCGAACGGAATCGGAAGCACCGCTCCGATGGAACTTATGGCGACAATCCTGCCGCCGCCTTGTTTTTTCATCTGCGGCGCGGCCGCCTTGACCGCTTCCAAGAAACCGAAAAAATTAACCTCGAACAAATAGCGGTAATCGGTTTGCTTGGCATATTCTAAAGGCGCCGCCATGCTGTAGCCCGCGGAATAGACTAAAACGTCCAGCGAACCCTCGTTTTTCACGGTTTCCCCGACGGCGTATACAATATCCGGCAGATTTGCTACGTCGGTTTCTATGCTGACGACGCCGCCTATTGGACATTCCTCGCGCGCCGCATTGTAAACGGTGTAACCGTTTTTCAAAAATAACTTCGCGCTTTCCATTCCTATGCCGGAGGACGCGCCGAAAATCAATGCCGTTTTACTCATTTAAAAACTCTCCTTATATATGTTGCCGCGGTTAAAACGTTGAAGTATCGACCGCCGCGGGAATCTCTTTATTTTTAAGCATGCGCGGAACGCCGGGAAAAAATACGTAACATGAAAAATAAAGTCCGCGTTTTTTAAGATACTGCCGCGCTCGTGATCGAATTCAGTCATATTATCATCGGCGACGGCGTAAATTGTTACGTCAGACGGAGGAATAAATACAGAATGGAACATAATGCCCGTAAAAAAAATATTGTCATCTGCGCGGCGATCATTTGTCTTCTCGCTTGCGCCGCGTTTTTGTTTGCAGCCTGCAATAAGTCCGTACGCGGATTATCGGACGATACGATCACTTCCTATGATATAGTGGCGGATTTTGACGCCGCGACGAATACGCTGACCTGCTTTCAGGACGTTCAATGGGTCAACGAC
>JAITEJ010000185.1 GCA_031282095.1 Clostridiales bacterium | reverse complement strand
AACAACTTTCGAACCTTATAAGTTCACTAAACATCTCCGAGTTGCACGCCGCGGCTGAAATCCCGGCGGCGTTTGCGCGTATATAGCCCGTCCGGTCACGCCGTTAAATGGCGCGGCTTATCATAACCTAAATTACGGCAACGGACTGTTAATAGTTTAACACGCGTATGCGCACATTGTCAATGACGTTTTTATAATATATTTTATCTCGCGCGTAAACCTCATACCGCGGCATGTCCTCGCAAAGGGTGAAAGCAGTTTTACGTATTCGGCGACGGCTTTAACCACCCGGCGTATACGCCGCGCCGAAAGAACTCCCGCGCGGCAACACTTCGACTCACGTGTAAACCTCATACCTCGGCACGCATCCGCAAACGGTGAAAAACGGTCTTCAGCGGGTCTGCGCACAAATGTTGCGCAAATCCGCTTTAAGCTATTGAGCGCACTTTTTTTCCTTAATTTGTTTTTCCAAAAGGACGGTTATTTCCGGGTTATTACGTAAAAAGTCAAGCGCCTTTTCTCTGCCCTGCCCGATTTTCTCGTCCTGATAGCTATACCACGAGCCGCTCTTTCCTACGAGCTTCAATTCCGCCGCCATATCCAAAATACAGCCGATTTTAGATATGCCCTGACCGAATATTATTTCAAACTCTGCCGTCCTGAACGGCGGCGCCATCTTGTTCTTGACGACCTTAGCTTTTACGCTGTTGCCTACAAATTCGTTGCCGTCCTTAAGCGACTCCGTTTTGCGTACGTCTATACGCACGCTTGCGTAAAACTTCAGCGCCTTGCCGCCGGTCGTGACCTCGGACGGACCGTTGCCGCCGCCGTAGCCCGTAGCCATAGTCTGCCTCAACTGATTGATGAATAAAATAGCGGTTTTATATTTATCGGCGAGCGCGGTCAGTTTTCTCAGCGCCTGAGACATAAGCCTTGCGTGCAAGCCCATGTGCGAATCGCCCATTTCCCCGTCTATTTCCGCTTGCGGGGTCAGCGCCGCCACGCTGTCCACGATGATTAGCCCCACCGATTGACTTCTTATGAGAAGTTCCACTATGTCCAACGCCTGTTCGCCGTTGTCGGGCTGCGATATGTACAGATCCTCTATCTTAACACCCAACTTTGCCGCATAAAACGGATCAAGCGCGTGTTCCGCGTCGATAAACGCGCAGATGTTGCCTGTTTTTTGCGCTTCGGCGATTATGTGAAGCGCGACGGTGGTTTTGCCCGACGATTCCGGTCCGTATATTTCGATTATTCTGCCTTTAGGTATACCGCCGATGCCTAAAGCTATGTCTAAAGGCAGACAGCCGGTGGAAATAACCTCTACTCCGGAAATTTCCTTGTCGCCCATCTTCATTACCGCGCCCTTGCCGAACTGCTTTTCAATCTGTAAAAGCGCGTCCTCAAGACTTTTTATTTTCTCTTTAGGATTTTCTTGTGCCATTTTATTGATGTGTCTCCTTATATTTCATATCTGTTTCCATCGGAAATAAGCTATATAAACGGCGCGTAAAAGTGCCGCCGCATTGATTCGTTGCGCTATGCAAGTAAACCGCGCATCCGTCCGAAATATCTTACGGGGATAAAACGGTGCCGCACTTACGGTGTTGCGTCTATTTCAGCCCCTCTATGTCGGCAAACCACAACATTTCGTCCCGTCAATACCATTCGGGAATAAAACGATGCCGCGCTTACGGATGCGCAAATGGTGTTTCGTCCGTTTCAGCATCGCTATGCCGGCAAACCACGCATTCCGTCATATCAATCTCTAATGAGATGAAACGGTGCCTCATTTACGGATGCGCGAACGGGGTGTTTCTTCTTTTCATCCTTGCTATGCCAACAAACCGCACATTCCGTCCCGTAAATACTTTACGAGATAGAACAGCGCCGCATTTACGGATGCCGCACGCACGGCATTTCTGTCGCCGTCGAACGAATGCCTGAATGCCTCCGTATTACGTCCGTCGCTTATTCCTATATATACGGTGCCTACGGGCTTTCCGGGGCACGCTCCGCCGGGTCCGGCTATGCCGGTCGTAGACAAAGCCACGGTAGCGCAGCCGTGTGTCAGCGATCCGCGCGCCATCTCACGCGCGCACTCCGCGCTGACCGCGCCGTATTTTTCCAGAGTCTGTTCGGTTACTCCCAACCGCGCGCGCTTAGCCGCGTTGTCATAAGCGACCACGCCTTCGTAAAAGCACGCGCTTACCCCCGGATATTCAATAATCGACGCCGCCAACGCGCCTCCGGTCAAGCTTTCCGCCACGCTTAATACGTTTTTTGAATGCAGAAGCAACATAACCGCCAATTCCGCGAGTTTAACGCCGCCTTCCGCATATATAAACTCTCTGAACAAGTCCAAAATGTCCGCCAACAAGCTTTCAAAGGCACGCTTCGGCAAACTCTCGCCCGCGCTTATGCTGAGTTCGGCGTCATAATCGCATTCCGTCACAGAAAACTCCGCGCCGGCGGATTTAAACGCAGCCAGTTTTTCCTCTATATCGGATTTATTCAAACCGAACAATTTAATCGTTTGCATCATTTAGTCCTTCATCCGTTTGCTCTTCGGCTATGATCGGCGACGACGGTTTCTCATCTATAAACACCGTGCGGTTCTTATATATGTAACTCACGCCGGAAAACACCGTCAGCACGACGGCGACGGCGTAAAGAGCAACACCTATATACCATATCGCGGCATGCAGAGGCGCGCATATAAGAAAGCCTATCGCAAAATCCGTAAATAAGGTTTTCAGCTTACCCCAACCGTCCGCGGCTATCACCACGCCCTTGGATACCGCCGACATACGCAGCGCGCTGACCATAAATTCCCGCGCGACGATTATCACAAAAGAAATCGACATGTACGGCTCCGGCAAGAAACCGTACGCTACTATGAGCGAAAGAGAGGCTACCACCAACACCTTGTCGGCGATAGGGTCTAAGAATTTGCCTAGCGTAGTCACGGTGTTTGTGCGGCGGGCGATTTTGCCGTCGGCTACGTCCGTCAGGGCGGCGACCACAAACACAATCATAGCGGCTGCCAAACACCATATATTTACCGTTGCGGAGCCGCCCGCCGGCAGAGAATAAACGGAAGTATCGACGTAAAAGCCGGCGATGAACAGCGCCATCATCAGCGGTATGAGCAACAGTCTTGCCAGTGTAAATCTTGTGGCTAAATTTATTTTCATTGTTTTTCTTCCCTTTTTTTTATTTACAGCCCTACTCCGCCTAATCCGTATATTTACCGATAATAAGCAATCGTACGCGCCTATTTCTGTTTCAATTCTCCGATAAGGTCGAATTTATCCGAATCCGTTATCGACACCTCGTAAAATCCGCCCGCGTCCATGGCAGTGTCGGACGCCGCGATATACACTACGCCGTCTATTTCCGGCGCCTGATACTGAGAACGCCCGTAAAATAAGTCCCGTTCAAAATCCGCGCCCTCGCAGATGATTTTCAGAGTTTTGCCTATGTATTCCTTCGCCCGCGCCGTCATGACCTCCGTTCCCGCAGACAAAAGCCGGCTGAGGCGCGCCTTTTTGACGCGCTCGGGTATTTGTTCCTTCATGCGGGCGGCCGGCGTGCCCTCCTCCTTTGAGTAAGCAAAGAAACCTATATGATCAAGTTTGGTTTCTCTGATAAAGGCAACCAGTTCGTCGACGTCGGCTTCCGTTTCGCCGGGAAATCCGGTTATAAACGTGGTCCTTATCGCAAAGCCGGCTTTTTTCAGCTTTTCGATCAGTTCCACGGCGTATTTTTTATCGTTTCGGCGACCCATGCGCTTCAATACGCCGTCGGCGGCGTGCTGGAGAGGTATGTCTAAATACTTTACGACTTTACGGTTTTCCGCCAGACGGTCTATCAGCGCGTCGTCAAGCATTTCGGGATAAGCGTACAGTATGCGTATCCACTCCGCATCCGTGGCGGACAGCCTGTCTATAAGCTCCGCAAGCGCGGGCGCGCCGTATAAATCGACACCGTAACGGGTGGTGTCCTGAGCCACTAAAATCAACTCTTTGACGCCGTACTCAGCTGTCAGCCTCTCGGTTTCGGAAACCAGTCCTTCTATCCTTCTTGAACGGTACGCCCCGCGTATGCTCGGTATAGCGCAAAAGGTGCATCGGTTGTTGCAGCCGTCCGCGATTTTCAAGTAGGCGTAATGCGGCGGCTCTTGTGAACACGGCAATGAATCCTGGGGTTCTATAAAGGCGGGAAATCTCCTGAATGGCTAAAAAACAGTAAAGCTATCCTTGTAACAGGCCGTG
>JAITEJ010000101.1 GCA_031282095.1 Clostridiales bacterium | reverse complement strand
GTCTTTTTTCACTGTGGGCATAACCAACGCTATGCCGCCCGTTTCTTCCGCCACCCGCTTCAGATGGCCCGTTCCGTGAATGTAGTCTACCTTAAAGGCAGGTCTGTTTAACGCAAATTCCTCGATAAAGTTTTGAATTTGGGCAATCGTCTCCGCGCCGTCCTCCGGCACCGCTATGCATCCGACTCCATCCTTACCGAAGTAACTTAAAGAACCGCAACCGTCGCATTTTTCCCGCAAACCGTCTAAAAAACCCGCCGTATCACCGAAAACCACGCGGTGTATGGGCTGAAAATCTATTGCGTCGCAATATAGGTTTTCCACCTCGGCAAGCGCGTACCGCGCCGGGTGATTTTCCCTTTCCGCATCGGTTAAGCCGGTCTTTAAATTGTCCCAATGGATTTTTGCGGTCACAAGCGAATGATTGCCGTCCCCTACCGCAAACAAAAATCCCGCATCCCGCCCATACTTGGCGGTCTGCGTTTCGGGCCGCAGCAACGCTTCCAATGCGTCCGTAACCGCCGCGGTGTCCGTAACCCTGAACCCGCGCACGTGTCCGCCGCCCTGATTCAGTTCAAAGTCGTAAAGCTTTTCAAGCTCTCCGCACCTTGCCGCAAGCGGTTCTATAACGGTTTTTTGCGGATCGTCTATCAATAAGATTACATGCGGCAACTCTAAGGAAGCGTTTTTTCTCACCGCCAAACGCGGAGGAATTCGGGAAAGCACCGTTCCTTCCGTGGCGCGTATCGGCTTGGCTGTATACGGTAGGAAATCGAACGCATCCAAATCCACCGCAAGCACCAACCCGACGCGGCATTTCGCATATGCGGTATCGCGGAATACAAGAACGAAAGAATTTTCCGTTTCACGAAAAACACCGCCGTCCGTGTATGTATCCATCGCGTGAGAGACGGCGGCGATTCTGTCCTCTATATCCGCATCCTCTAAAAACACCTCGGGGACTATCAAATTCAACGCGGAAACAGAGCCGTCCGTAAAGCGTTTCAAGGCGTCCCAATAATCTCTCTGCGACGTGAACTGATCGCACGCGACAACCGCCCACTTAGTCATATCCGTTCCGCGGGCGGGTATCAATATATTTTGGTTTCGTATCGTTTTTCCGCTCATTTCAAAAATTGCCGCCGCCGTGTACACGGTCCCGCCGGACTCAAGGACCGGTCACTATAGCTTTGTTTCGTATCGTTGCCGCTCATTTCAAAAATTGCCGCCGCCGTGTATACGGTCCCGTTCGACTTACGGACCGGTTACTATAACTTTGTTTCGTATCGTTTTACCGTTCGTTTCAGAAACAACCGTTTGCGGGCGTGATTTCTGCCGCTTTGCAGCGGGTTTCGTACCGTTTTATTTTCCGTTTCAGAAATTACCGTCGCCGTGACCGCGATGCCATCTGCCGTGACGTCCCATTTCCGCTTCCTGTGAAAGATCGGCTATTCCGAACTGCTCCTCAATCACCGCTTTGAGCTTTTCCATAGTCATGTAACGCTTCAGTTCACCGGCGCGCCCCACTGAAATTATGCCCGTTTCCTCGCTGACGACGATCGCCACGACGTCGGTTTCCTCCGTTATGCCGATTGCGGCGCGGTGACGGGTTCCGAATTCCTTGCCCACGTTGATATTTTGCGTCAAGGGCAGAAAGCATCCGGCCGCCCTGATTTTCGTACCCGTAACAACCACCGCTCCGTCGTGGAGAGGTCCTTTCGTGTTGAAAATGCTTTCCAGCAAGCCGGCGGACAAATCGGCGTCCAGCTTGGTACCGGTATCGAGAATGTTAGAGGGAAAATCTCCGTCGCCGTTTGTAAGCAGGATAATCGCGCCCGTGTTGCGTTTCGCCATATCCTGAATGGAGTCGAGCAACTCCGAAGAGGCGATTTTGAGGTCGTCCACGTTGCCGTAGCCCTTTTCATAAAGATTCTTGGTTTTCTTGCTGGATATGCGCCCGAAAAATGTTTTGAGATCGGGTCCGTACGCCACCGCGCACGCCGCCGCCATGAAGAAAGCCAGCAACCTGAGCGCCGAACGCGCCACCCAAAATAATTCCTTTTTAGCATAGACGTTAACGACTTCCAACGTAATGAGCGCGGCAAAGATGATAAAGACGATGAACAGAACTTTCATCTGCCTCTTGTTATAGAAGAAAATGACAATCGGCGCCAATGCTAAAATGAGAATTGCCGCGTCTATCACGGCAAAATAATTTATATCGGAAATAAATTTCCCAAACAACTCAAACATACCTGTATACCCATATATCGCGCGCCGTCCGGCCCGTGCATATTATAAAACTCCGAAAACCGTCGACCTCAGAAGTGAGCCCGTTTCACGTTTCCGCTTTACGCGGCGGTTCGTTCCGGATTTTTTATTTGTCGCATCCCTTGCGGAACGCACGCTTCTTATGCTCCTTGCACCCTCTTAAAAATTTCTTATTCCGTCAATACAAACGAAATAGTGAAACAACCACCTTAAAAAACAATAGGTCAGTCGAATTCGTCGAACGGCTTTTCGGGTTTTTCCGGTATATGCGCGCCGGGAAACACGAAATGTTCGCCACCGTCGTGCGCCTTATCACCGAACTGTGCGAACGGGTTGACGGTGTATCCTCCGTTTTCCGGCGTCGCGGATACGGCGGGCGGCGGCGCCTCTTTCTTTTTCAGATAAAACCATATGATAACGACCGCGGCGATCACGGCGGCTAGCACGGAAGCGGTGATTATGCCTATATACGAGGAACTGACCAAAACCGAATAATCGTAAGTGTTTTTCTTGCTGTTTCTCGCCGCTTCGGCAAAGCCGTCCGCCGTAACCGCCGCTACGGTTACGCGCACGGCGTCGTTCATATGCTTAATGCCGCTCGCTTTATAGTTTTCCTCAAAGTTCGCCAGCGTATCGCGGTTCGTATACACGACGTTGCCGCGCGATGCCGACTCGCGTCCATCCGAAATTTTATCGACTTCCCAATTGTAACCGAAAAAGTGCGCTATGTTGACGCCCTTGGCAATGAAAACCGCGCTGTCGCTTAATAACCCTATGTGCGTATACGGAATTATGCCGTTCAGTCCGTCAAGCATGACGTTTGTGATCTTTTTATTTGCCGGCGGAAGCTTAATTTCCGTTTTCAAAGAATCGGCGGTTGCTTTTATAAATTTTCCGTGACCGGTGGGCACCTCGTCGTCGTACATATAGAGATAATCCCCGCCGCCTATCATGTTAAAGTCGAACATTACGAGGATTTTATCGCGTCCCGCCTTGCCCAGCTCTTCCGAATAATGCTTGCTTCCGTAAAGCCCCGGAAGCTCCGCGCCGAATAAGACAAATACCAAGTCGAATTCCAAATCCGCGTCTTTAAGCAAATATGCCGCCGCGAGCAGCGCGCCTACTCCCGTGGCGTTGTCTATCGCACCCTCGCCGCCTATTATTTTGCCGTCGCTGCCCGTCATGGACGCGGGATTGTCGTAGTGCGCGGCGATAACCACATTCTCACCGCTGCCCGAATTGCCTTTTTTAGTGAAGATCACGTTGCGGCTTGACTTCGTCTTCTCGGTGACGGGCTCTTCAAACCTGAACGGCATGAACGCCGTGCCGTCGTCTCCCGCGGGAGTATATCCCATAGACGCCAACGCCTCCGCCAAGCTTTCGGTCGCGGCGGTTTCTCCGCTCTCGCCGAATGTGCGGTCGGGATGCGCGGTTACGAACGCCTTAAAATATTCATACGCCAAATTTTCCGAGGACGTATCCACAGCCTCAAAAATATTCTCGGCTTCGGGCGGCTCTTCGTCGGTCTGCGGATTCGTCTGCTCCTCCGCGAAAACCGTCCCTCCCGCCGTAAACCCGACGGCGCCGCATGCGAAAGCCGCAAACACAATGAAGGCGAACCACGATAATAATAACTTTTTTAAACCGCAGGTTTTCATATGAACGCCTCCGCCAAAAACACCGCGTGATACAAAACGAAAGGAACCGCAAGGGTAAGGAAAACTTTAGAATATAAATGCGGCGGTATAAACGCCTTTTTCATATAAAAATACGCACAAATTAACAACGGCGTTCCGATAATCAAATCGGCGACGGCGGACGCCAAAGGAAACATCAAGGGAAAGGCGTAACACGCCCAAAATACCGCTCCCGTCAGCAGATTCGACGCCGTCAGCGCGACTGAGAACACCGCGGTGAAGTTCGATCGGGAAATAAACGCGCGCCCTCCGGCCGTTCGTATCGTCAGCGTATGAAAAAATCTCAGCAACAAAATTGCCACCGCCGCCGTGATAAGCCCTGTCAGAATGTGAATGAAAATTATTATGACCGGAGAAAATTCGAAAGGCATCGTCATCACGTAAGGCATAGTGCGGATAGCCGCGCCCACCGAATAGGTTCCCCTGAAAGCGTAGCTTATCCACAAAGCGATAAACAGCAGTGCCGAATGCTCTTTTTTAATCTCCCTTATTAAACTATTTTCGGTTTTTTCCGTCATTTCTTCTCCGGATGGTTTTCATTGTTTTGTTGATTAGGCGAGGCCTGCCGCTTTGTTTGCTTTAACAATATGCCGCCGAAATAAATATTGGGCGGCGTATTCGTTTTTTCATTTAGCTGATATAAGACGCGCAACCGTGTCGCGTATAATATTATCTTTTCCTATTTTACCCGTTTTCAGCAGAAACTCCTGCTCGTCCAGCATTTCGACGCAACGCTTAAGAACCCCGGGACGGTAACGCCTGCCCGCTTCCCTATCCTTATGCACCGAATAATTTTTGACTCCCATCGTTTGCGCGAGAGAGTAATCGGATTCCTCAGATTCCGCGGCGTAGAACATACGCCTGAATTGCGACATAACGGCGGCGAGTATATGCGTTTCCTTATAGCCGAGCTTTTCCACGGAAGCGAGTACGCCCCACGCGCGCCAAGGCTGCCCGCCGGCTAGAGCGTTGGAAAGCTCGTAAATCTGAACGTCCAATTCCGGCGCCACCAACGTTTCCACGTCCGCGGCGGTTATTCTGCCGCCAGATGCGAACGCCGTCAGTTTTTCCGTTTCCATCGCGACCCGCGTCATAACTCCCTTTGTGAAGTCGGCTAAGCGCGCGGCGGCGGCGTCCTCAAAAAGAACTCCGGCGCGCGCCCCCTTTATTTTTATCCAATCTATGACGTCGGCGCGTTCCGCTTTTTTGCAATCTACCATAACGGCTTTTTTTGCCGCCGCCTCGTCTTTGCGCAACATCTCCGAAAATATATCCGAATCGTCCGTCACGACAAGCACCGAAAAATCGGGGGGATTTGACAAAAATTTAAACAGCGCGGACTTGTCCTTAGACATCAGAGCCTTGTCCTGCCAGGAGCCGACCGTGACGACCCTCCACGCCGAAAACAACGGCTCCGTGGACAGCGCGTTTATAAGCTCATAGACGTCGGGGCGCGTTTCGTACGAGGAAATATTCATTACGGCAAAGTCCGAAGGCACAATGCCCTTTATTATCTCTACGGCGCGGCTCTTAAAATAGGCGTCCTCTCCTTTAACGACATATAGGGGAGCTATATTGTTCTCCCTTACGGCGGCGCTCAACCGGGGAAGCGTCAGCGTATTGATTTCCATAAGCAAATATTCCCCCGCAGTCCGCAAAGGTTTTCGCGGATTCTTTAACGCGTACCGTGAGCGGGCACGCACCCGTGTAAGGATTTAACCGTAGTCGGGATTGCCGCCGGGTATTTTATCGTACCGTGAGCGGGCACGCATCCGTGTAAGGATCTAACCGTAGTCGGGGTTGTCGCCGGGTATTTTATCGTGCCGTGAACTGGCACGCACCCGTGTAATGACCTAACCGTAGTCGGGATTGTCGCCGGGTATTTTATCGTACCGTGAGCGGGCACGCACCCGTGTAATGACCTAACCGTAGTCGGGGTTGTCGCCTGGTATTTTATAGTACCGTGAGCGGGCACGCATCCGTGTAAGGATTATGCACAAACTACGACGGTTTACGAACTTATTTTCAGCAACCGTGCCGAAAGACCTTTTTATTTTCTCTTTACGGTTGCGTCTAATCGGAAAAACATCGGAAGAGTTTTATATTTTGTGCGTATTCTTATAGTATCACTTATTTATATAAGTGTAAAGTGATTATTTCAAGCGTGCGCAAAAATCGATGGTAATCCAGGTCATTTTCGGCTGATTATTTTAATTATCGACATTGCTCTCTCCGGATTTATACCTGAAACGGAGACGCGCCGCTTTCCGCGCCCGTTAGATCGGTTCAGCGGAAACGGTTATATGCGAAAGGCGCAGCGGCTCATTTCCGTTTTATTTTTTTAGCGGAGCGGTACACCGTACTTCTCCGCGCTATATATCGAACTGAGCGGCTTCAACGGTTAAGCTATATTACCGCGGAGATGATCAGACAAGCGGATGTAACGACAGAAACGGCGGCGGTTTTTTGTTTACGCGTGGCAAATAAGAATTGCGAACAGGCAAGCGCGGCGAAATAATAGACGACCGACATGATCCCCATAGATGCGACCCTTATTTCAGAATAACGCCATGACGAGGTGAAACTCACCACCGTTTTAAACGGAATCAGAACGAAGTCAAAAAGCGCGTAAAGAAACGTGAAAGAGGGAAATATTGACACAATCAGCATGATTATAAACATTATTATGAAGATAAAGCTTATAATCGGTAAAATAAGTAAATTAGACAACCAAAATAAGGTTTGAATTTTACCGAAGAAAACGGCGATGAGGGGGAAGAGAACGACATTTGTCGCCAAGCTTGCGGCAAGCGTACCGCCTATGAACTTACCTAAACGGCGGAACACCCGAAAGAAAGGCTTGTACAGCAAGACCAATCCCGCAAGCGCGCCGAAAGAAAGCAGGAAGCTTATGCCGAAAAGCGCCGGCGGGTCGAATATGAGAATCAGTATGGCGGCGAAAGCGAGCGCGGACGGCGCGTCGTACTTAAACCCGAACGCGCCCGCCGAAAGCAAAACGGCAAGCATTATGACGGCGCGCACGGACGGCGGACGGAAATCGCATAGGATAGAGTAAAGCAACGCGATGCCTACCGCAATTACAAGGCGTATGACCCCCTTGACTTTCAGTTTTTTCAGCAGAGCGAAAACCGCGCCCGCTAAAAAGCCTACGTGCAGACCGGAAACGCAGAGAATGTGGATCAATCCCGCCGCCGCAACGTCGTCGTAGCCGTTTCCGAGTTCGGATGCGTCGCCGAAAAGCATTCCTGTTGCAAGCCCCGCGGTGTCGGAGCGTGTATTTTCCGCTATGCGGCGTTTGTTTTCGTGGACGAAACGTTTTAAAGGCGGCAGCT
>JAITEJ010000073.1 GCA_031282095.1 Clostridiales bacterium | reverse complement strand
TACCGCGCCAGAGGAATTCATGGATTCCTTAAGATTGGATATGCTTAACGAGCACGTGTTCGTGTTCACCCCGAAAGGAGACGTATACGATTTGCCCGAGGGCGCGACGATTATAGACTTCGCCTACGCCATTCACAGTCAAGTCGGCAACAAATGCGTCGGGGCCAAGGTAAACAAGCGAATGGTGCCCATAAGCACCAAACTTAAAACGGGCGACAGAGTGGAAATCGTGACGTCCAACACAAGCAAGGGGCCCTCTCCCGATTGGCTGAAGCTTGCCAAAACTAACGCCGCGCGCGTCAAAATCAAGCAATTTTTCAAGGGAGAAAACCGAGAAGAAAACATAGCGCGCGGACGGAATATGCTGGAACACGAGGCGAAACGGCAGGGCCGCGTGCTTTCCGAACTATTGAGCGAACAGTATTTGGATTATATGTCCAACAAGAACAAGCTGTCTACGGCGGACGATATCCTCGCGGCGGTGGGCTACGGCGAATTTTCCACACTGCAGATAATCTCTAAGGCTCTTGAATTTTATAAACCGGCGGCGGGAACTCCGCAGCCGGAGGAGATCGCTCCTCCCGAAAAGATTTTCGTAAAAAAGAAGAACACCGGAGGAGTGCTCATAGACGGTCACGACGGTTTTTCCGTCAGGTTGGCGCATTGCTGTAAACCCGTCCCGGGCGACGCGATAATAGGATACCTTTCGCGCGGACACGGGGTAATAGCGCATAAAGCCGATTGTCCGAATATAAAAGGCTTTGAAACAGAACGCCTTATCGAGGCGGCGTGGGATATAAAGAGTACGGAAACATATGTGGCTTCCTTTAAGATAGTAGCCGAAAACCGTACCGGAATACTGGCAGAGGTAACCAAACTCATAAGCAACAGGAAAATTCCCATTGCCGCCGCCACAATCAATACGAAAACGCCGGACGGCACCGTGATTATGAATATCTCCGTGGAAATACGCAACGCGGACGATCTGTCCGAGTTAATACACAAAATTCAGAACTCAATTGACGAGGTCATCGAAATCAGGAGATAACTGCCGGCATAAAGGGAAGAAGACATTTCAAATTCGGGGCATAAAACAAGCCGCCGAAACAAAGAGCATACCCGCGTACACCAAAGAACTGAAATTGACAGGCGTGCGTTTCAAATTCGTGAGGCGCGGCAAATCGCCGGAAAGAATCGTCGGGGAAAAAGAATATTCGCGTGAGCGTACGGGAACGGAGCCGAAGTTGACAGATATGCAGTACAAAACTTTGACAGTCGGAAATTTAAACAGCAACTGTTATCTTGTCAAGGACGAGAGCGGCATGGGATTTATCGTGGATCCGGGCGGCGAGCCGAGCATGATAGAGGACGAGGCGAGGGCTTTCGGACTGACGCCGCTGGCGGTGCTTTTAACGCACGGACATTTCGACCACACGAACGCGGCGTATATTTTTCAGGAACGGGGCGTGCCGGTGTATATACATAAGGACGACGAGGATAAGCTTCACTCATATCGTAGTCTGTCGCTTTGGGCGGGCATAGAGCAAAATAAGATAACGGCGGACGTAACGCTGTCGGGAAAGGAAACCCTGAGATTCGGCGCGCTGACCGTGAAGGTTATTCATACCCCCGGACATTCCGCGGGCGGACTATGTTTTAAAATCGATTCTGACGGCGGCGATAGGACCGTACCGGCGGCGAGTCGCGGCGATAACGACGTTGTCTGTTCGGAAAAGGGCTTATTGTTCACGGGCGATACGATGTTCAAAATCGACTACGGCAGATATGATTTTTATGACGGAGATTTCAAAACCCTGAAAAATTCCATAATAAACAAGCTGTTCAGTCTCAAAGGCGATTATATCGTGCTTCCGGGGCACGGAGAGGCAAGCACTTTGGAAGAAGAGCGCAAGTTTAATCCGATACTTATAGACTCCGGCTTATAAAATGATTCTTAAAACCTCATTTACAAAATATGAAAATGAAATTGCGGAGCTGCTTAAGTCATTCGAAATGTTCGGGGACACGGGAGAGTTTTCGTTGTTCGTCGACGGCGGATGGATAAGCGGCGGCGAATTCAACGTGACCGTTACGGGAGACGCATTCGGTAATTTCATAAAGAAATATTGTTTTCGGGTCACGGACGCGGATCGCTTTTATGAGGGAGGTTCGTTTCTTATGACTTCGGACGCCGTTACCAAACGGTTGGAAAAACGGTATTTAAAGATAGCGGTTTATAGGACAGTCAGTTTTTTGACGGGTATAAATTTGCCTTACGGCGCTCTGACCGGCATAAGACCGTCTAAGCTTTACACGGAGCTTATTGGTACGGGGCGCGCGGACGAGATGTTTTCGGACGATTTCTCGGTGTCGCGGTCAAAGCTCTCCCTTATAAAAAAAATCGTGGAAAATCAGGAAAAGTCGCGTCCGATAAGCGGGCGCGAGGTCAGCGTTTTCATCAACATTCCGTTTTGCCCCACGAGATGCGCATACTGTTCCTTTATATCCGCTACGGTAGCGAAATATGCGGATAAAATGGGCTGTTACAAGGATTGCGTTCTGCGGGAATTATCTCTTCTGAAAACGATTGTCAGGGAACAAGACTTTTCCGTACGAAGCGTATATGTGGGAGGCGGCACGCCTACGTCCATTCCTCTGCCGTTGCTGTCCGAAATTTTGGCGTCGGCATCCGATTTTAAACCGAGCGAATTCACCGTTGAAGCCGGCCGCCCCGATACGCTGGATTTAGAGACAGTCGACGCGCTCGATCGCGCCGGAGTTACCCGCGTTTCCGTCAATCCGCAAACTTTTAACGATAAAACGCTGATAAGGATAGGCAGAGCGCATACTTCGGAAGAGGCCGTTTACGCGTTCGGGCTTGTACGTAAACGCTTTATTACGAATATGGATCTGATCGCGATGCTTCCGGGCGAAACGCGGGACGATTTTCAATACAGCGTAGAAAGGGCGATAGAACTCTCTCCCGACAATATAACCGTACATATGCTTTCCATGAAAAAGGGATCGACTCTGAAACTCGCGGATTATAAGGTTTCCGACGCCGCGCTTGCCGCGGCTGCCATAGACCTTTCCGCCGCCGCGCTTGAGAAAGTCGGATATTCGCCGTATTATATGTACCGTCAAAAATACGCGGGCGGCTGTTTGGAAAATGCCGGCTACGCTAAACCGGGGCGCGAATGTGTCTATAACATAGATATGATGGAGGAACGCACCTCTATATTGGCGGCTGGGG
>JAITEJ010000071.1 GCA_031282095.1 Clostridiales bacterium | reverse complement strand
GCTATGATAACGGCCGCGCTGACAGGATTCACCGCTACGCCCAACTCCTCCTCGTGATTGCCTATGGCTGACACGATGACGGCGATATCCTCCGGCGGCAAGCCTAAACGCACCAAAATGGGATAGACCAAGACCGCGCCGGTAATTCCGTGATTATGACGGTTGACCGCATTGCCGATGTCGTGCAGATAGCCGCAAATTTTAGCCAATTCCTGAAGTTTTTCGGAAAAACCGAGTTTCATGAGGATTTTAGACGCCGTCTGCGCGACATAGGTCACATGTCTTGTGCCGTGTTCGGTATACTGCATGGCATTAAGCACGTTATCCGCCGCGCCTATCAGCGCTTTAACTTCCGCGTCGTTTTTAACTTGTTCATAGGTTATCATAACGGCTCCTTTCAGATTGCGGCAAAACGGAACGTCCTCTTCCGCATTTTATCGGCGCGGCTTTTATGTCTTTTCGCACATGCGGAATCATTCACTCCCGCCAGATGAATATACCGTCGGCGCGAATATTGCAATACCTTTTCGCATATGCGAATCATTCACTCCGTAAACGGCTTAAATCCTTTCGTGGGCGTCGAAAAAAACTTTGTTCGCGTCGCCGCTATGCCCGTTCCGCGGAATTTTATTGACTTAGCGGAGCGATTAATACCGACGCCGCTTTTACGCGGATGTTTGCGGACTTATTCCTCTTCTCCGTCCTCGTTTTCCCCGCCGTCGGAAACCCGAACCGACGTATCGAATTCGCCGCCGAGACGTTCCACCGCATTGCGGATTTCCATAATCTCGTTCGCGTTAAGCTCGTATTCGGCGGCGAAAGAATTAAGTATTTTCACCGCGTCCTCGTCGCCGTAGGCGCCCAAAAGGGACGCCGCCAAAGCGACCTCGTCCCCTCTGTAAAGTAGGGAGACCAACCACATATAGACGGCCTTGTTACCCCTATAACGGGACATAATTTCTATCAGCATGGTTTGCGTATCGGAATCGGTCAGATAAATACGCTTTAAGATTTCGTCTACGACATGCGCGCCGGATTCGGATAACGCCTCGTAAGCCACGAGTTTCACGGCATATTCCGTTTCCTTTGATATTATCGCGTCTAAAAGGACATTCTCGGCGCCGACCGTGCCGATTTTCGCAAGTAACTCCGCCGCAGTAACGGCGACTTTTGTATCGGAATCATTCAGTCGGAGAGTCAGAAAAGGTATATGTGTTTCATCGGCAAGGTATTGCGCCACGGTTTCGTCCAAATCCCAGCCGGACATAAAGCATTGCTCCGCGTAATCCTCAAGAGTGCCGTTTTCGCGCATACGTCCTATATAATCGGCGGGAGTCTGTCCCAACTCGCCGCAATAGGTTCGCAACCATGCATCGTAAAAGCCGGAGAGAGCATCCTCGCCAAGCCCGTCGTCAAAGCCGAGAGCATGACCGCAATCGCTGTCATGGTCATGGCAATCGCGATCACCGTCGTCGCACAACGCCCTCTGCGTCATAACGTATTCATAAAACAACTCATTCAGATTCATAATTTAAAACTCTCTTATTATGCGGATCAACAGGTTTACGCTTTCCCGAACGGCAAGCCGTTCCTAAAATATCTATGTACTTGCGCACTGCGGGGCGTTTGGTGGAATAACAACTCCTCGGATTAGTTCACGCATTCATTTCCCCGAACGGCAAGCCGTTCTAAAATATCTGCGCACTTGCGCACTGCAGGGCATTCAGTGGAATAACAACTCTTCGGATTAGTCCGTATTCGTTTTCCCGGCGGCAAGCCGTTCTAAAATATCTACGTACTTGCGCACTGCGGGGCGTTTGGTGGAATAATATTTCGCCGCCTCATCGACTTCTTCGTCGGTAAGCGGCTTGCCGTAACCGCCGTGACCGCCGATTATCTTCATTGCCGCGCAAAGAGGCTTTATTTGCAGCTTCAGTTTATTAATCTCGGACCTACAATTTTCCAAAGGGTTCAGTATTTCGCCTAAAATCCTCACAACCCTCCCGATATTGCCGCAATCAAGCGCTTCATCCGCAATGACGCCGATACACGCGCTAACGAACTCCGAAGGCAAAGAAGTCACCGCCGGCGGGGAAGATACTCCCGTTTCCTGCCATTTATCAAAAAACACAACAGGGTCGTCAATTCGATTTTCGTATCTCAGCAAAAAGGCGGTCATGTAAGCCGTTACCACGGGATTTAAGAAAGGTTCACGCAGGTATTCGTGTATTATCCCGGTCACCATTACACCCTTATGCCGGCAAATATCCAGCATGACCATCGCCGCGCGCACGTTGCTTTCGTCTTCCGAGCGCAAACAAACTCTGATCGCGTTGATAAATTCCGCGTCGTAGCGCGCTATGCGCGCAAACTCTTTTTCATCGCGTAAATAGTCATCTTGCGCCCGCGAAAGCAGAGAAGCGCACCTTGCATACTCGGATGGAGGAAGCCGCAACCCGTACGGCACGCCGTATTCCGCGTTAGACGGGTCGGTAAAATATTTTATGTAAAAAGCCGCTTCCGAGTATTTTCCGTATACGGTATTCACCCCCTTCATCACATTCACCGCTTCCGCGACACGTTTGCCGTTGAACAAGGACTGAGCCAAAAATACGGAGGGTTCAAGCAAAAAAGGGTTTTTTTCAAGGATGAAACTGAAAAAGTCTATATTCTGTTCCGGAGTTCCTTGTTCGGCGATATAATGCATAAGCCCTTTTATAGGCATGTAAATTCGGGGCTCTTTCTCAATGAAGTTGCGAAGCAGTTTCTCCGCGTCGTCCCGTCTTTCGGTCAACAGACACGAAGCGGCGACTGAAACTGCGATAGTGGCGTCCCATCTCTCATTTAAAATTTCGTTACCCTCGAAAATGACGAGATCGTGTTCATCATTTTCAAAGTGAAGTGCGATCAGCAACCTATCTGCTAAAAAGCGCTTAGGGTGGTCCGTCGGTATTGTATACAAAATCTCTATGACATCATCCTCGCTTTCTGTGTAAATCACATTCTGCAGCGCCCTTACTAAATCGTACTCGTCTTTCGGGAGAAAATCATATTCGTCGTCC
>JAITEJ010000043.1 GCA_031282095.1 Clostridiales bacterium | reverse complement strand
ACATAGATTTTGCGAATACTTATCCGCGCTCCGCTCTCTCCGAATTTTCGCGCCGAAATTTTTACGCGCACTCCCCCGCTCTTCTCATTCCCCGTCCTTTTTTCTGTAATCGGGCATATCGGCTAGAATATTTGAGCTTTGTAATCGGGCGGTTATCGACCGGAGTATTTGAGCTCGGTGTTAATGATTTTCATTTTTGTCTTCACGGTTCGTCGCTGACTCCGAGAAGCTTATGAGTAGCTTATTCCTTTTGTTTGCGTTGAAAGCGTAAATTTTATACTGAAAGCATTCCTATTCAAGCATAATTTGCCTCAAATGACAAAAACCGTCACACTCCCCTGCGCCGGTTTTTTTACGTATTTTTTATTTGCTTCTTTCTTTGGTGAGATATAATCCTGTTTGCTTAAAAAGGCATAGATTGTGAGGATAATTTTATGCGCGCTCTCTTTCTCTTAAAATTGTTGTGTCGGTTTTTCTGTTCGGATATAAAAAATCCTATTTGTTTGCCTCGAGAATGCGTTCCACTGCAAACTGGACGGCAATTTTTATATGTTCGTAGGAAAGTCCGCCTTGCATATAAGCGATATAGGGAGCTTTTATGGGCGAATCAGCCGACAATTCTATCGAGGAGCCTTGAATAAAGGTTCCGGCCGCCATTATCACTTGATGTCGGTATCCCGGCATATCCCACGGCTCAAGGGACACGTTGCTGTCTACGGGCGAGGCGCACTGTACCCCGCGGCAAGATTCTATTAATTCTTTAACCGAAAAGAATTCTATAGAACGAATGATATCATAACACTCCTCATTTATCGCCGGCAATGTCTTATATCCGAGATCCCCAAATACCTGTCCCGCCAATGCGCTGCCTTTCAGCGCGCCCGCGACAACCGTCGGAGCCATAAACGCGCCCTGATAAAAGGCGAGATAACCGGGCGCGTAAGAACCCACCTCCGCGCCTATAGACGGAGATGTCAAGCGATATGAAACCTGCTTTACGAGATTTTCTTTGCCGGCGATATATCCGCCCGTGGGGGCGAATCCCCCGCCGGCGTTTTTTATCAGCGACCCCGCCATTATATCGGCGCCGACCTCAACGGGTTCCGTTTCCGCGACAAACTCTCCGTAGCAGTTATCGACGGCGATTATGGTTTCCGGGCTGACAGAACGTATTAACGCCGTTATTTCGGCGATTTGCTCTATGGAAAACGCGTTTCGCCACTCATAACCGCGCGACCGCTGTATAAAAATCAATTTTACACGCTCTTTTGAAAGAATTTTTTTAATCGATATCACGTCAAAAGTGTCGTTTTTCAGCGGAACGAAATCAAATTTAATGCCGAAGTCGGCTAAACTGCCCACCTTCTCACCCGCGATTAAATCGTGCAGCGTGTCGTAGGGTCTTCCCGTTATGCTGACAGCAACGTCGCCGGGACGAAGCAAACCGAACAGCATAAGAGTGAGCGCGTGCGTTCCGCTTACGATATTCGGGGAAACGAGAGCCGCCTCCGCTCCGAACATATCGGCATACAACCGGTTAAGCGTATCCCGGCCTATGTCGTCATAGCCGTAACCCGTCGTACCGGCAAAGTGCCGCGCTGCCACGCCGTTTTTTTGAAAGGCGCGCAGTACCTTAAGTTGATTATTATATGCGGTTTGATCTATTTTAGCAAAACGCGCGCGCTGTTTTTCCTCGGCGGACGCTGTTAAAAAGTTATTTTTTTCGGAAAATTCCTTCATATGCACCTATTTTGTTGTTTTCTATGCGGTTTATCGTTGTTTTTGCCGCCCGACGCATAACGGAAGAGTACTGTTTTTATACATCTTTTCTCCGTTTTACGATCCGACGCACAGAATGCGGCAATAACGGAATAAGCCCAATCTGAAGTTCGGATATAAGACATTTGCCGGCGGTAAATGAGTGGCGCGTCAATTTTCCGTCGCAGCTTCTAAAAACTCCCGCGCCATAACCGCCGCTTGCTCCGTTTGAAACGGTGAAATCCAAATGAGCGCGGATTTTCTGAACCATGTCATTTGTCGTTTGGCGTAAGTTCGGATATAAGACATTTGTCGGCGGCAAATGAGCGGCGCGTCAATTTTCCGTCGCAGCTTCTAAAAACTCCCGCGTCATAACCGCCGCTTGCTCCGTTTGAAACGGCGAAATCCAAATGAGCGCGGATTTTCTGAACCATGTCATTTGTCGTTTGGCGTAATTGCGGGTATTTTTTTTGATCAGTTCCTTTGTTTCCTCTAAGGTCGCGGCGTTTTTAAAGTAGTTTTCAAATTCTTTATAGCCTATAGCTTGCATACTCTGACAATCAAACCCCGTTTTGACGACCGCCGCCGATACCTCCCGTTCCAAACCCTCCGAAAACATACGGTCGACGCGCGCGTTAATCCGTTCGTAAAGAGTTTCGCGCGGCAGCAGCATTCCAAAGCGTAAGGCGTCGTAACGCGGTTCCCTTTCGCCGCTGCGCTTAGGCGCGCCCGTGAGTTCAAAGATTTCCAACGCGCGGACAATGCGCTTGGCGTCGTTTGAGTGTATGCGCGCCGCCGCATCGGGATCGCACGCAGTCAGCCGCGCGTAAAGCGCGCTTAAATCCGTTTCGGCTTCCGCACGCAGGCGGTCGCGCAAGCCGCTATCTTTCGGCGTGTCCGAGAAGCTGAATTTGTAAAGCAAGGCGTCAATATAAAGCCCTGTGCCGCCCGCGATTATGGGTATAAATCCCTTGGAAACCGCGTCGCGTATTGCATCGTCGGCGGCATTTCTGAACGCGGCAACGCTGAATTCGTCATCGGCGTCAACAATGTCTATGAGATAATGGGGAACCTCGGCGCGTTCGACCGCGGTCGCCTTTGCCGTACCTATGTCCAATCCCCTGTATATCTGCATGGAATCCGCGGAAATTACCGCCCCGCCGACGGACTTCGCAAGCGTTACCGCGAAAGCCGATTTTCCCGACGCGGTGGGTCCCGCGACTACGATTATTTTTTGCATAAGAAACCTTGCGGATGCATAAAAATGCTTCCTTAAGAATAATTTTGCGCATTATATTTATCGGTTTCACGCTAAACGGCATGACGGAACGACTTTTCAAGATTGCGCTTGTTCGGATTGCGCCTTATACGGTTTATGCGCTTCGCGTTTGACAGGTTTCGGCTCCGTAAGATTTACGCGCCGTCCTTATAGATTCTTCCATACGCTTGTTTATCGGTTTTACGCTAAACGATACGCTTAAACATTTTTTCAAGTTCGCGTTTGGTCAGTTTCAGCACCGAGGGACGTCCGTGCGGACAACTCAGAGGCGGAGTTCCGGCGGCGTCGAACTCCCGCAGCAACGCGTCCGTTTGTGAAGGGGTCAGCGTATCGCCGCCTTTAACCGCCGCGCGGCACGCCGCAGAAGCAAGCTTATCCTTTAATATATCCTTAAACTTAACGCTTCTGTAAGCCGCCGTATCCGTCAAAAGCCCGTCGAAAAAGCGATTGAAATTTATATCCGTCAGAGCAAGCGGAACCGCCGATATTTTCAAGGTACGGTCGCCGAACTCCTCTATATCAAAGCCGCACGCGCGCAAGTCCGTTAAAAGACCGCACAAAAAATCAAATTCGGCAAATCCGAACTCTCTCACAAAGGGTACTAACATGTTTTGAATCAAGCCCTCTTTGAGATTTTCCGTTAATTCGTCGAAGATAACGCGTTCGTGTGCGGCGTGCTGATCTATAAAATACGCCGTGTCGCCGCGTTCGACGATGAGATACGTGGAAAACAACTGCCCCGCCGGACGTCCTGAAAATACCCCGCCGAAAACGTCTTCAGAAAGCGTTCCTTCGGCGGTCTCTTCGTGAGGTTTTGGGATAAATGCGCCGGATTCGGTATTTTGTTCGCCGTAAACGTCGAGGTTAACCTCGCTTGAGGATTGACCGGCGCTTACGACGGTATTTTGCCTGCCGTCAACATAAACTGAGGGCTGATCTGCTTTTTCGGCGCTGTTTGCGGGCGAATCAGTCCGCAAATCGGCGCGTTTGTATAAATACCCCGCGCCCGCGTCGGCGAAGCCGGAGCGCCCTTTGTTTTTTAAGCGCGTAATAGCGTCGAGGTTTCTCACGGATATCATACCGTTTGATTTCAACGAATATTCGTCCGCATTCCCCCGCCCCGCCGGCGGAGAAAGCTTTCCCGCCTCATAGTCCGTTTCGGATGCGTACCGCGCCGACACGGCGTCCGCATTCCCCGCGTTAAATCCGTTTAAAGCCCTTTCAGGTAATTTGGTTTCGGCGTTCGCATGGTTGCCGTAATTTTCCGTTCTTTCGGGAGAGTTTCCGTTCGGCGCATCGGTTTCGGTTTTCGTATTTCCGAATGAAATTTTTCCGCTTACTTCGTCCGATCGCATTATCTCGGTCAGTTTTGCGGAAAGAACTTTATATAC
>JAITEJ010000019.1 GCA_031282095.1 Clostridiales bacterium | reverse complement strand
CTTTTGTCAGGTTATCAAAACCCATTTTGTCGATTTCGGCAAGCAACGCGCCGTAGAATGCATCGCCCGCCCCCGTGGTGTCCACCGCCTTGACGGGGATGGTCGGCACCACCTCCGTTTCACCGTTGAAATTAAAGAGGCTGCCGTCCTTGCCTAACGTAACCGCGAGCAGGCGTCCGCCGCGCGACAGTTTCCCGACGGCGGCGGCGAGCATTTTTTCGCCCGTAAACGCAAAAAGCTCATCTTCGGAAAATTTCAGAATATCCGCCGCCTCAATAAGCGGGGTATAAGCGGCGACCGCCTTTTCGGGGCTGCCGAAGATGTCGGAACGGAAGTTTACGTCGAAAGAGATTTTGATTTTATGTTTTAAGGCGTATTCGACGAGATCCTTAGCCAACTTCCTGCCGTTTTTCTCGCTTAACATAAGCGAGCCTATGTGCAGAATGGACAAATCCGGATATTTGGCGAAGTCTATTTCTTCAATTTCCAAATTGTAATCGGCGGTGTCGTGACGGAAAAAAGTGAATTCACGTTCACCGTCGGAGCGTAGTTCCACAAAAGCCAGCGTCGTATTCCGTTTATCGTCCCGCTTTATATCGTCCTTGTCGAAACCGAACGATTCCGCGAAACGCAACAGGAAATCCCCCATGACGTCCTTGCCGACCTTGCCCGCAAACGCGGACTCCGCACCCGCGAAACGCGCGTTGCACGCGACGTTAAAAGGCGCGCCGCCCGCAAAACGCTGAAAGGATGTTACGGAGTCTTTCGACTCGCCTATTAGGTCGCATAAGATTTCACCTACACTCAAAATCATATTATTTATATCACCTTTTAATAAAGTATTAAATTATACCGAAAAGCGGCTTGATCGCGGCAACCGTGCGCTTGTTCGCCCGCTTGTTCGGTTTAAGTTCTTTCATGCGTACTTTCCGCCGCGCATACGCGCGCCGTAGATGTACGTAAGTAAATATACCCCCGCTCCACTCGCGCCGTAGATGCGCCGTCAAAAAGGGCGTCGGTTGCAGTGCCCGCAAAACACACGAAACTGCGCGTAGAGTTGCGAAAAATCAGCAATTCGCGAGGTATGCGGATATGCGCCTCCGGGCGCCGCCGCCACGGACAATTACGAACCTTGCTTATAATCCGCAGGGTACGCGGATATGCGCCTCCGGGCGCCGCCGCCACGGAACAATTACGAACCTTGCTTATACAGGGGTACGCGGATATGCGCCGTATCGCGATAAACGTAACATATAACGTCGGCTTGCGTCCGTATACCGAACAGTCGGTTTGTTAAACGGAACGCCCGCATTCTCTCAAACGACGGGGGAGCGTACTCCATGCGCGGTCGTTTTTTCCGCGTAATCGTTATGTTATTGTTTGCTCGGCAGGCATTCGGCAAGCACTGCGTTCTTTCCTTTTATAACGTACGCGCGGGAAGCCGCCGCCGGCAGGAAGAAATAATCTCCCTTTTTAAGCGGGCGGCTATACGAATTTTGCAGTCCGTTTATCTCGGCTTTGCCGTCGAGAACCACCCACACCGCGGGGACGGCGGAGGGTATAAACTCTCCCGACGCAAGCGTATAGCGGTTAAGCGCGAAACAAGGCGTATCGTCGTAGCCTATAAGACGCTCCGATTTAACGCCGTCCTTTTCGCTTAGTACCTTAGGAGCTATCGCGGCGGATTGCACCGCCGCCGCGCCGAACAAATCAAAGTTGAAACAGTCCAGCGCGTCGGATTTTTTAAGTCCGATATATTTTTCGTCGTCGCTTATATGATAGCCGCCGCACCAATTTTCCGGCTGAATTGTGAAATCCGTAGGCTCCTGCACCTCCAATATTGTGCAGCCCGCGCCTATAGCGTGCACCAGACCGGCGTTGATGAGCCAAATGTCGCCGATTCTCGCGGGTACGGACGCAAGCGCCGAGGACATTACGTCCCGTTCGTTCTCACTCCTTTGTTCCAGTTCGGACAGATCGTCTTTTGTGATTTTGTCCTTAAAACCAAAGTAGATTTTGGCGTTTTCACGAGTCGCGACCACCAACCACGCTTCCGTTTTTCCGTAATCCGAATTGAAGAACTTGCGTGAAAAGGCTTTAGTGGGGTGTACTTGAACGGGAAGCCTTATCGCGCTGTCCAAAATTTTGACCAGACAGTCATATTTTTTGCCGCCTAAAAGCTCCTTCGGATAAGCGTTCAGAAGGTCGTCGAAAAATACCTCCGTGCCGGCGATTTTTGAGACTCCGTCGCGTTCACCGAAATAGCGAGGGTTTATCGCCTTGACTTTGCTGGCAATCCACTCTTCGGGAAAAAAGTCGTCCTTAGCTTCCGCGTCTCCGAAAAACCCTTCAAAGGACGCGCCGCCTAAGTATACGCGGTAAACGCGGTTTTTGTCAAAGAATATCGGTTGACTTGCAAGTTCCTTTAAATTATCCATCGTATATATCTCCGTAGTCGTTTTGCTGCACGAAATCTTTTATGACCGTGCCGCGTTCAGCCGAGTAAGCCTCTCGTCCTATTTTAAATCGCGTAAAGCGGGTTTCCGTTAAGAAGTGCCGGTTGACCTATAAGGTTTTTTAATGTTTTTATATATTTTCGTATTCGTTTCCGCTCGGGAGGTTTTCCGTGCCGCGTTCAGCCGAGTAAGCCTCTCATCCTATTTTAAATCGCGTAAAGCGGGTTTCTGTCAAGGAATGCCGGTTGACTTATAAGGTTCTTTAATGTTTTTATATATTTTCGTATTCGTTTCCGCGCCGCTTTGAACCGTGCCGCACGCACGACCGCCCGTATTTTCAAATCACATAAATTTGTATATGATACGGCTCACAATATTAAACGGCTTCAATGCTATACGCAGCCTTGTAAGGTTATCGGCCGCTAAGCTTGCCGCGGGCTTGACATCGTAAAGCGACATGACCGAGAAGTTCTTTTTAAACTCCCGTAAAGTCATACCGTTCGGAAGGTTTACGTAAACGGTCTTGGACTTTCCCGCATTTATATCAAAGAAATTATCGGAAAAATCCGTTACGGCGCCTTTTACCTCGACGCATACGTATCGCGCGTATTTTTCGGCATTCAAGGTGATTTTTACGCGACCGCCGTCCTCCGAACTGAAGTCCGCGTCAATGCGCGGATCGGGCAAAACGAGCTTTTTCTCGGCTTTAAACGGCAGCGACGTTTCGGAAACGACGTTGCCGCCGCCGTCATAAAGCACCGCGCTCAATACGCAGCCGCCTTTAACCGCGGACGCCTCCTCGCGGAAATCGACGGAGAACAGCCGTTCGGAGGAACAGTCTTTCGCCGAAACGCGAATTTTTCCTTCGGCAAGCCGGTTGCCGTCGAAATCAAGCAGCCGATATTCCGCCGCGCCTTCAAAAGGAGTTTTCAAATCGTTGACGATATATGCGGTAAATATACCTTTATCAGCGTAAACGGACAGCAAAACAGGCGAATTGAATCGTCTAGCCGAATATTGCAGCGCCTTAAACCGTCCGTAATAATCTATGCCCGCCCACGAGCTTACCGGCCAGCAATCGTTAAACTGCCAATACATAGAGCCGTTGCAACGTCCGCGGTTGCGCCGCCAGTGTTCCGTGGCGTCGCGCACGCATTCGGATTGCGTAATCTGCGAAAGATAAACATAATCGACGAATTTTTCGGGCAGACGGAAACGGGTGGATATGTAATAGACGATTTTAGAGTTGCCGCTCATGCATTTTTGGTGGGCGCGCATCACGTCGGAATTAAAAGAATAGTCCTCCGGCTTTGCGAAGCTTGCCAACGTTTGCTTGTCCGGCAACGATTCCAAACCAAACTCCGAACAGAAGCGCGTATAGCGTTTACGGTAATAGGTGAGAGGCTGCAACCCGTGCCACACGTGCCAAAGATGCGTATCTCCGGCTTTATCGCTCGCCACGTTTTTCATAAACGCGGTGCCGACGGGCGAGCCCGGAATGTACGGCGTAAGGGGATCAAGCCCGCGCATTTTTTCCGGCAGTATCTCCCAGAAAAATTTCTCGGTCCAAGTTATAAGCCGGCGCTTGAAAAACCATGCCGCCGACATAACCTCTATCTCGTTGTTGCCGCTCCAAACGGCGAGACAGGCGTGGGAGCGCAGACGTTTGACGTTGTAATCGACCTCCGCCAAGACGTTCGACAGGAACGCGTCGTTATAAAAGGGGTATGCGGCGCACGCGAAAGCGAAATCCTGCCATACAAGCAAACCCTTCTCATCGCATTTATCGTAAAATTCGTCGCTTTCGTAGTAGCCGCCGCCCCATACGCGCAACATATTCATGTTCGCGTTCAGAGCGGAATCAATGAAATAATTCAATTTTTCCGCGGTAAACCGAGTTATGAACGAATCGGGAGGAATCCAGTTCGCGCCCTTAATGAACAAAGGCACGCCGTTCAGTTTAAAACGGAATTGCTCTCCGAATTCGTCCTTGCCGCGTTCCAGCTCTATGACGCGGAGTCCTACGCGCTTTTCCGAGGCATATACGGCGACGCCTTCCGTTTCAAGTTCGGCGGTCACGTTATAAAGAGGTTGAACCTCTCGGCGGCTAAGTTCGCGCGTCCACCACAGCTCCGGCTTTTCTACGGTGATTGCGGCGGACGCCGCCCCGTCCTCCGCCGCCGCGGAGGCGCATAAAACACCGCCGTCCGGCGCGGTTACGGCAAACCGAACCTCTCCAATAACGGGTTTCGACAGCTCCGCCTTTATGTGCAGAGTTACAGAGCCCGTTTTGTGAACCTGCTTTATCGCCATATCCGTAATTTTTGCGCCGTCGTACGCCTCAATGTAGACGCTCCTCGTAAATCCGGACACCGGCAAACTCGGACCCCAGTCCCAACCGTAATGGCACTGCGGTTTTCTGATATGCGGTATGCCCGTTAAACCGTTCATATTGACGTTAACGGGATCGTTCTTTTGGCGTTCTTCAACATACGGCAACGTGGACGCAAACTCCGCCCTGAGGACGTTATTTCCCGCAACGGCGGCTTGTTTAATGTCAAAAACATACTTTAAGTGCGCGTTTTCGCATTTGCCTATTTCCTTGCCGTTCAGATAAATTGTCGCCAACGTATCCGCCTGCAACAGATTAAGCTCCAAAAAATCACGGGAAAGCGCGGCTTCGTCAAGCGTAAATTCCCGTTCGTAAACCCAGCCCTTTTCCGCGAAACGAAAACAGTCTTTTTCATTGCATCCGTAGAAAGGATCGGGAATTTCTCCGGCGCGCATAAGATCGGTATATTGCGTACCCGGAACCTCGGCATCCATCCATTTTTCGGAATATAATTCCTTAAAACGCCATTTTCCGTCTAAGTTCAATTTTTCCATGCGCTCTTCCTCCTCTTTGCGGCAAAAAGGACAAGATCGTTCCGCCGCGTCAGACCGTCGTCTTATTAAACTCGTTCAAAGATTAATCCGACAATAAATTTATTATACCATACAGACGCGCATTCTTCAAGCGATAAAAGATAAATCCGTCTACGGAAAACGAAATTGTTCGGCGGCAAAATAAATGCCGTCAAAATCTGTTGCGATTGCGTCTCAGCCGTAGTATAATATTTTCGTCAATGTAAGCCGAGCGGGCTTTACCGATACGATACGATGCGTTTTTTATTTGCGTAGGGGCGTTATGTGCCGCGAATGAATATTGCGGGGACGACAATCAAAATACGGTTAATTTTTACGGCGTGCGGGCGAGATATCGGGCGAACCCCGCGGGGATAACCGACGCCCCGCCGGCAGTCCGGTCTGCCGGAATCTGAGGGTAATACGCGGCTCGCGGGATCTCAAGAAAATTTGATTTTTTCTCTGCGCGTAAACTATATCGAACCCATGCGCGAATAAATACTATTAATTTTTATCAACGCACGGGCGACAGTCATGCCGCGCGTTGATAACGCTTTAACCCGGCACAAGGAGAAACCTATGGAAAACGATACGATGAAATACGCCGAGGATTTGTCTAAACTCATACGATGCCCCACCGTTTCGGCGTCGGGTCATGAATATTTCGCGGCTTTTCACAAGACTCTTAAGGAGATTTTTCCCTTAGCGCACGAGAAGTTGGAGATTGTGAACACGCACGGCGATTCGTTGCTGTTTAAGTGGAAAGGCAAATCCGACCAAAGACCGCTTGTCCTCATGGGACATCAGGACGTAGTTCCGGCGGGTAACGCGGCGGACTGGACGCACCCGCCTTTCGGAGGTGAGATAGCCGACGGCAAGGTGTGGGGGCGCGGCGCTATGGACTGCAAGAACACGGTTTACGTTTCCCTGCGCGCTATAGAGGAGTTGCTGTCCGAGGGCTTCGTTCCCGAACAGGACATTTATTTTTCATCCTCCGATTCCGAGGAAATATCCGGTCCAGGCGCTGAGGCGAACAAGAACTATCTAAAAGAACACGGCGTTAAGCCCGCCGTGGCGGTGGACGAGGGAGGAGTTATTCTCGACAGGGTATTCCCCGGCATAAAGCGTCCGTTTGCGGTTATAGGCATATACGAGAAGGGCTACGGCGATGTCAGGTTCGTTGCGCGCGGAGAAGGCGGCCACAGCAGTACGCCGCCCTTGAATACGCCCGTGGAGCGGTTGGCGCGTTTTATAACGGACGTACATTCTCACAGATATTTTCGTTACCGCATATCAAAGGAGGCGGAGGAGATGTTTAAGGCGTTCGCGCCGTATATGCGTCAGCCGCTCAAATTGATTTTGTCCCACCTCTGGCTGTTCAAGCCCTTGGTCAAGGCTCTGCTTCCGAAAATAAGCGGTTTTGGGCGCGCGCTTCTTTCTACGACGATCGTATTCACTATGACGTCGGCGTCCACCGCTCCCAACGTCATTCCGCGCGAAGCGACCGCCGTCGCAAACATACGTTTTTCAAAACACCAGCCAAAAGCCGAAACCCTCGCGCTCTTAAGCAAGCTTGCCTCTAAATACGGCATAGAGACAGAGATACTTGAGGCGCGCGACGTTTCGTCGGTGGTGGACACCCGCGGCGAAGGCTACCAATATATGACCGATTGCATAAAAAAATGCTTCCCGAATGTCGGCGTCGCTCCCTATATAATGCTCGGCGGGACGGATTGCCGCTATTTTCAGGACGTCTGCGAATGCGGTCTGCGTTTCACTCCGGTTCGCCTTTCACAATCCCAAATGGCGTCCATGCACGCAGCCGATGAAAATATCGACGCGGCCGCCCTCGCCGAGGGCGTTCGTTTCTTTAAATATTACATAACCAACTACAGATAGAATATCCGTACTTTCGGAACGCGCGTAAAGCCGAACCCGTCAAAGCGTACGGGAAACCCGATTGCGGAATGTGACGAAAGCCAAAAGCGGCCGAGACTCGTCTCGACCGCTTTTTAATTTAAATTGATTTAAACATCGCTCCCGTGTTTTTGCTTGCTTATGACGTTTTTCGTCCGTCAAGATCAACGGCGGTTTGCGCTCCGTTTCGGTCAGGCTTTCGCCGCAATCCCGAACGGCGTACTCTCATTCGTCGGGCTCGCCTGCCGCGGCGCGGCGCAGACGCACGGCGAGGCTGCGGCTTTTAGCGCGCGGCGCAAGCCCTGCCGCCACTTTGTTTTCAAGAGTCGCGGGAAGCGCTCCGGACGCTATTAAGCGGCGTATTTTAAGCTCTGCTTCGACTTTTTCCTGTTGCTGCTTGTTGTGCTTTATGAAAAGCAGCGGCATCAGAGAGAACAAAGATCCGAGCGCGGGCGCAAGGATAAACACCGGCCACGCAAACTCGCTGAAGGTACCGGCAATCTGACCGGCGTCGAAAACCTCCGCGTTATAGCTGAGCAACGAAAGAGTTACGCCGGCAAAGAAAATCCTTATGGCGTTCGTAAGCTTTGAGATCATATTTTGCATCGCGAACACGGACGCCTCGTTGCGTTGCCCCGTTTTCCATTCGATGAAGTCGAGGCTGTCGCCCCACAGCGCGGTCATAGCCGTACCTTGCATATTCGACGGTATGCTGGACAGCCCGAGCAGTACGATGACGATTATTATACTTACTCCGTTAAAGCCCACGGCGTACGCCGCGATACGGCATACTATGTTGGAGACTGCGGTCAAGATCAATATGTTCTTCATTCCGCCGATTTTCTTTGAAAACCACACAGTAAAGAAAATCGCCACCGCTCCCGGTATTCCGGTTACCAGTCCGAAAATGAAATTAGAGGTCATTCCGTCTATTTCCGTACCGAACAGATTGAATCTGACGAGATATTTAAAGAAATAAAGACTTTCCAAAGACAATGTGACGGCGTTTAAAAGCTGACTTATAACGATCAGCATGACTAACTTATTTTGAAAGACAAGTTTCAGCGCGGAAAACGGATTTCCTTCCACTTTTTTGACCGCGACGCGTTCCTTTGCGGAATGACCGAACATAGACAGCAACATACCGCCGAAACCGAACAGGACGCCTAAAATCAAGAAGATATTCCGTTCGGTAAGTCCGATTTTATCTTTATTGCCGAGGATAATCGGAATCAAACCCGGAAGCCAGCTTCCGACCATTCCGGCTATGCGTCCGATTTGAGCCATGCGCGACCGTTCTTTAGACGTGGTCGCCATAACGGATGTCATGCCCCATTGCGCGATATCCTGAAAGGAATACATAAAATCGTAAAGGAAATAGACTATTACGATGAATATGAGCATATCGGTTTTGGGCATACCTAAATCGGAAAAAAGCACGAGGGCGCAAAGTCCTATCGGAATGGGCAGCAGCTTAAGATAAGGACGCAGTTTTTCTCCGTTTTTAAAGGTGTGTTTATCTATAATGCTGCCGACAAGCGGGTCGTTTATCGCGTCCCAAATGCGTGAAAGCGAGATAACGGTTCCGACCAGCAATACGTCCAAATACAGTACGTTGGTGCAGAAATAAAAAACCCACCCGCTTACCAAACAATAACTCAAGTTTTGTCCGGCTATGCCTGTGGAAAACCGCAACAGTTCGCGGTTCGGCACTTCGTGTTCCGAATCTTTGCCCAACAGCTTATCGACAACCTTATTTAAAAACGACGCCATCACTACACTCCGTTTGCCTTTCGGCTAAAAAGATTTTCTGAAATAACGCTATCCCGCACCGAAAGAGAATTCTGTCCGTTATAGCCGCGCGGTTTCGGGGCAGCCTGCGTTCCCTGTCCGAATGCTCCGCATTTTTGTGCTTCCTGTATTTAACCCGTGTACGACCGCATATCTTTTCCGAGCGTTCCCCGCGCTTAATTTGACGTTTACGGCTAACGGCGCTTTATCACGCTTTCGGCTTTATCGGGTTTCACCGTCCTAACACGTCTTTTTTCTAAGCGTTTTCCGCGCTTAATTTGACGTTTACGACTAACGGCGATTTATCACACCTTCGACTTTATCGGGTTTCACCGTCCGGCGCGTCTTTTTTTCTAAGCGTTCCCCGCGCTTAATTTGACGTTTACGACTGACGGCGATTTACCACGCTTTCGGCTTTATCGGTTTTCACCGTCCGGCGCGTCTTTTTTTCTAGGCGTTCCCCGCGCTTAGTTTGACGTTTACGGCTGACGGCGCTTTATCACGCTTTCGGCTTTATCGGTTTTCACCGTCCGGCGCGTCTTTTTTTCTAAGCGTTTTCCACACTCAAATTGACGTTTACGACTAATTATACATTAAGTAAAAGCGGAATGCAATAGTAAAAAAATTCATTTTTTCGTTCCGCAATTTACCGTTATCCGCGAATTAAAAAATCGTTTTTTCTTATTCATCCGCAAACCCGGTCTCCGAATCGTATATTGCGTCCGTGTCGTTTAAGCTTACCGCGCCGACCTCCGTGACGGGCGCTTCGTCCTTAACGATTACTTCGGCCGCTTCGGCTTCCGACCTGCGCAGCGCCAGTTCCTCGGCTGCCTTTTCGCGTTCCGCACCGACGAAAGTATAGAATTTCATGGGAAGCGCGCTCAAAATCCAGCCTATCGCCGGTAGTATCGTAATGGAGAAGAAAAGCCCGTTCAGCACGGTTTGAGATTGAATCTGCTGAATGGTTTCTCCGTTAATTTCAACGGGTTGTTTAAAGTTAATAATCAACAGGATCAAGGCGACAAGCCCCGTCTGAAACGCGGACATGGTCTTATTCATGAGCGTTTGGAACGATGCCGTAACCCCCTCCGCGCGTTTGCCGGTTTTCCATTCCACATATTCGACGCTGTCGGCAATCATGGAGTAGTTTACGTTCGACGATACGCCGTAGCACAACCCGCAGAACAGGAGTGCGGTCATTATAAAATACATATTTGATCCAACGAAAAACAGGGCGACGGAGAACGCCGCGCCTACTACGGCGGAAATATAATAAATTTGGCGATAATTGATTTTGGCGCAGATTTTTGGGGTGAATATCATGCCGATATATCCGGCTACCGCCCACGACGCGACAATGACGGTGTTTAGGGTGGCGCCGTTTATGTTAAAGGGACGTTCTTTTACCAAATATGTGGCGACGTACATGCCGGCGACGACGGGCATCGAACGCATAAAGCCCAGAATATTCGCGCCTACGACGCATTGAAGCGGCTTGTTGATTTTCAGATATTTGACGCATTCCTTAAGCGTCGGCGCCTTGCCGAGGTTTTTGTTCCGCTCCGACGTTCCGAAAAAGGCTAAGTAGAACAAGTCCGCGCCCACGATTCCGATCAGTACCGCCGCAAGCGTGTATCCGGACTGATCTCCCACCAAGCCGGTTATAAGCGGAAGTATCAGCATCACCGACGCGCCGCCGACGGCATGGAACAGCCGCGAGAATGAAATAAACGACAGGCGTTCTTTCGGATTCGGCGTAAGAGCGGAGGGAAGTCCCCAAAAAGGCACGTCGCAGACCGTGTAAATCATACCCCATATAATGTATGTAATATATGCGTAAACAATTTTTCCCACGTTTGAGAAGCCGTGAGGCACTATGAACAATGCGATCGTGCTTAACGCCAACGGAATGGGGATAAACAATAAATAAGGGCGCATTTTCCCCCAGCGCGAACGGGTTTTATCGACGATCGTCCCCATTATCGGATCGTTCAGCGCGTCCCAAATGCGCGCCACTATCATCAAAATCCCCGCGGGAGCCGCCCCTATAAGGAAAATATCCGTATAAAAGAATAAGATATATGAGTTGACAAAGTTAATAATCAGGTTTTGACCGAAGCCCGCCCACGCGAATGAAAGCTTATTTTTTCGCGTCAGATAAGTTTTTTCCGTTAAATTGACTGCCTGTTCCATAAAATACTGAAGATGACCGGTAAAGAACTGTCTGACAAGAGCGCGGTTCGCATTTATTCGGGGCGCTCCTTATCGGTCGATAAAATGAATGGGGTCAGGATTCTTAATATCGACATTATTTTTAATTATACTTTAAGTAAATATGAAATGCAATAGTAATTTTTTTATTTTTTGCAGAGTTGCCGTTGCGTTACAATCGCGTTATTTCCGCCGCCCGCGCTAAGCCTTGTCCGCGCGCCGTTTTTGTCGGAGAGGTAAATCGTTGTTGGTTTTACCGCCCGGCATCTCCCCCGTTCCCCGTTCTTTACCCGTGCAGCTTTATTCCCTTTTTATCCTCTCTTTCTCTGTTCTTTACCCGCGCCGCTTTATTCCATTTTACTCTCTTCCATTTGTCTATCTCCCCTCCGCCGCGCCCGCTGTTCGGCGGAGGGGGATATCCTTAACCTTGACCGCTTTGTTCGGTCATAACCTTCCTTACGCTTTTGCGGTTATTTTATTCTTATAATAACTCCATCCGCTCGCACTCTTATATGCAGCCTCGCTTCCGCTCGGCACATATATCTTCATATCACTGGGAGTATAATCAAATGCATAGCTATAGCTCCTCAAACTGGGCGGCGTTACTCCGTTCATTATTATAGTCTTTAAACCACTGCAACCACAGAACGCATAATCGTCTATTTCCGTCACAGATGCAGGTATCTCTATGCTAACTAAACTACTGCATCCATAGAACGCCCTATAGCCTATGCTCGTCACTCCCGCAGGTATATCTATGCTTACTAAACTACTGCAATTATAGAACGCATATTTGCCTATGCTCGTCACTCCCGCAGGTATATCTATGCTAGCTAAACTATTGCAACCATAGAACGTAGCATAGCCTATGCTCGTCACTCCCGCAGGTATATCTATGCTAGCTAAACTATTGCAATCACGGAACGCCTCTTCGCCTATGCTCGTCACAGATGCCGGTATCTCTATGCTAGCTAATATATGGCAATTCTGGAACGCATATGAGCCTATGCTCGTCACAGATGCCGGTATCTCTATGCTGGCTAAACTATCGCATCTATAGAACGCACCATCGCCTATGCTAATCACTCCCGCAGGTATATCTATGCTGGCTAAACTATTACAATTAACGAACGCCCATTCACCTATGCTCGTCACAGATGCCGGTATCTCTATGCTAGCTAATATATGGCAATTCTGGAACGCACGGTCACCTATGTTCTCAAGCTTGCTGCCTGCCCCGAAAACCACGCTGCTTAAGGCTGTGCAGTCATAGAAAGCATATCCGCCTATGCTCGTCACTCCGCTCGGAATAAATACCGACGTAATATTACTTTTCCATTGAAAAGCACTGTCTGCTATAGACGTCACCGGCAGACCGTTGTATGTCGCAGGAATTATTATATCTTTCGTGTTTCCCGTATAACCCGTCACGCTGTAGGAAGCGTTACCGCTGTTTAAGGCATAGGTCAAGCCCTCCGTTCCCGCAAGTTCCCACTTAGCGTAGAGAGTGATATCCCCCGTTACCGTGTCGGAAGAGAAATCCCAAAGGTTATTTAACCCGCTTTCCTTATACCAACCATCAAAGGCGTATCCCTCCTTTGTGGGGGCGGTAGGCTCGATTATCTCTACTCCGTAGGCTATTTTAGCCTCCGCTACGGTGCTTCCCCCGTTGCTGTTGAACGTCACCGTGTAAGAAATCGGATTCCACTTCGCGTAGAGCGTGATATCCCCCGTTACCGTGTCGGAGGAGAAGTCCCAAAGGTTATTTAACCCGCTTTCCTTATACCAACCATCAAAGGCGTATCCCTCCTTTGTGGGGGCGGTAGGCTCGATTATCTCTACTC
>JAITEJ010000012.1 GCA_031282095.1 Clostridiales bacterium | reverse complement strand
GCCGTAAATCGCGGCGTCTTGTTTTATATACTATATGTTTCCCTTTTTAAGGACAGACTTAAGGTCAATCATAATTATCTGTAATCCCGTCCGCTTCGCCGTAAATCGCGGCGTCTTGTTTTATATACTATACGTTTCTCCTTTCAAGGACAGACTTGAGGTAAATTATAATTATCTGTAATCCCGTCCGCTTCGCCGCAAATCGCGGCGTCTTGTTTTATATACTATACGTTTCTCCTTTTAGGGACAGACTTGAGGTCAATTATAACTATCCGTAATCCCGTCCGCTTCGCCGTAAATCGCGGCGTCTTGTTTTATATACTATATGTTTCCCACCTGAACAGGTAAACGTTATTCAATCCTTGCAAACCGTTATTATTTAATTTCTTTTTTGCCGGCAATTGACATCTTTTATCCTATTTCGTTAATTAGCGCCGACACGCACTACTTGTAAGCGGCTTCCTTATAAGTATATTTGCCCCCAATTGTCAACTTTTAAATACGACACAGTAAGAGTTGCAAGTGACGGTCTTTGCTTTTGCCGCTTATTTTTTATAAATTCTTTGCGGTGTTGTTTGTTGACATAAACCAACCTTTATGTTATAAATAATCAATAAGCGAGAGTACTTGATTAACCTCCGCTATACAAGTTAAAACAAAGGAGCCTTTAAAGTACGCGGCAAGTTAAGCGGACTTTGAATACAATATATCTTAATGAAAAGATACGCGTTGGATGGCAATAAATTTCCCAGGGAAATAGTTCTGCTGAAAAGCACGGGGTGTCACTGGAGCAGGTGTACGTTCTGCGACTATCACGCCGACAAAGCGGAGAACGATCAAGAAGCGGCAAGTTTTAACAGAAAGATTTTACAGCGCGTGACAGGTGCGGCGGGTGCGCTCATGGTGATAGATTCCGCCGCTTTCAGCGAGCTTCCGCAAGAAACGATTTCCGACATTTTCTCCGTTTGTAAAACTAAAAAAATAAAAACCGTTATTTTAGAGCAACATTGGAATTTCCGCGGGGCTTTTCCGGAATTGCGCAAGCTTTTCGCGGAAATAGGAACGGAATGCAAATTTTTAATAGGGTTAGAATCGTTCGACTTCGAATTTCGCGAAAAAGTATTGAACAAAGGTATGACGGACGATCCCTCTCCGCAAGAAATATCCGCACATTTTGAATGGTGCAATCTTTTGGCGGGGATCAAGGGGCAGACTTTAGAAATGATAGCGCGCGACATTCGCCAAGGGCTGGAGGTTTTCCAGCGTATCGCCGTCAATGTTTTCATACCGAATTCCACTCCGGCAGAACGCGACGGAGAGTTAACGGATGCTTTTTACAAATGCGATTTGTTCCGTGAAATCGCAAACAACCCGCGCGTAGATATATTAGACGCGTTGGATGCGCGAGCTCCCGACCGGCTCGGCGGTATAGGTAATGAGGATAACGGCATCGAGGAGGCGGTATGTTGAAAACTAAATCCGCAAGCTTCGCCGGAATTTCCAAAAATAAATTTTTCAATTACACAACCGTCATATACGTCGTACTCATTATCGCGGCGACTGTTATGGCGTCAAAGATTTGGGCTATACACTTCGGAAATGATTTTTATGTCATCTTGGACGCAGGAGTGATCACATATCCTTTTACGTTTCTTATAGGCGACATTCTAGCGGAAATTTACGGTTTTAAAGAAGCGCGGAAGGTGATTTTATGGGGTTTCGCCGCGAATCTTTTCTTTTCGCTAATTTGTTTTATGGGAGTATTACTGCCTTCATATGACGACGGCGCATCGTTGACATTAGGTTACAACGCGCTGTTCGCCTATAATTTGCGCATTTTGGCGGCATCCTTTGCCGCCTATATCGCGGGCGCGCTGCTTAACGCCGCATCTTTGATTTGGATAAAGAGGCTGACTCGCGGCAAGCTGTTAGCCGTCCGCACTATAGGCAGCACTGCGTTAGGAGCGTTTGTCGATTCCGGGATGTTCACCGTGCTAGCATTCGCGGGCATACTGGGCGGCGCGGAACTGGCGGTTATGGGTCTAACATCTTTCATAGTCAAAATGCTCTTTGAGGTCATAGTAGCCACGCCTGTAGACTATGCCTTGATTCCTCTCCTTAAAAAAATAGTTAAGGAGCCGCAAAAGGAAGCTAAGCCCGCCGCCGAGCGTAAAGACGCCGCCCTGTCGGAGTTCGGTGAAAATCAATAGTGGTGATTGACAAATTACTCTTTTTGTCGTTTCTTCCAAATCCGGATCTAATAAACGCCTTATAATTCTTGCGAAATGTTCTTCGTTCATTTCTTTCACGGGGTTGGTCAATTGGTGCCGGCACGCCACGGTTCATTTGTTACAATCACGTGAAACAATTTCTTTACCGGCCTTTCTTTTTGTTTTTCTAAGGTCTGCAAAAACATATTCACCCGCGTCTCCGTTTTGTTTTATTATAGATATATCAAAAGTTCCTTCGTGCTTTTTGTGTTTTTTGCCGCCGTTTTTCTTAGTTTTTTTCGTCTTTTGCTTTCGTACGAACAACACCAATCTCATATCGCCTTCGTTATCCGTCGCTTCATATACGTCCGCTACTATGATCGACCGCGCCCCGCCCCGGCGGTCTTTCGCGGCGGGTTTGCCGTCGTCTGAAATACTCTTCTTCTTAGCGTATTCATTCTCGGGAACGCGGCTCTTGCCGGAGAACGCGATTTTTCCGACCTGTTTCTGCCGCCGTGCCGACGCGACATCATCAAATTTGGCGAATATCGCGCGTTTTATAATTGATAAAATGCCGTTTAATATAATAAATCCGACAGCGAAACCGAAAATATGGTAAAATTTAAATGCTCCGTCATCGGCGTACTGTATGCCGTGCCAAAGCAAAATGCCCGCCGCCGCAACAGAGAAAAAATCAGCGATAAAATTGAACGGTCTGCTCTTGACGAAATAGCCGGCAATTCCCGTAACAAAAAAAAGTACTGCAAGAACAGCCCCCGCACCCATATTCAGGCACAGATCAAAAAATTGTCCTCCTGCCGTGACAACTCCCGTCATTCAAAAACTCCCGCTAAGCCGCCGATAAAAAAACCGCTTCACTCAAAAACCGAAACGAAATTTATCCCGCCCGAATGCATTAAACTTTTCTGCCGCTGTATTACCTTCAATGGTTTTTTGCAATGCCGCAGTGCGACTCGCTTATCTGCGGCGATCCGTTTATGCCTGCGTTCCGCTTTCAACATACGCATAAACTCAATTCCGCATTCCGGCGCCTTAATCCCGTTCCCATGCTTTCCTATGATACCGCTGTAAGCTGTTCTCACGAATGATACCGCGCCTCCGTCATTTCAGTATCCGTTTTAAAAGACTTTGTTTGCCGCCGCCGTGACCGTAACGAAACCCCGAAAAGCCGCCGCTCGCCGTAACCGTTCCCGATTCCAGATTCACCGCTTCCAAAATCAACTCCGTACCGCTGACCGTCAGCGTACGCTCGTCCAATTCGACGATAATCTCCTTGTCGTTGAAAACCGGCACTCCTTTCACCGCTGATACCGTCAGTTTGCGCCCGTTCTCCAAATGTAGATTGTGCGCCCGCTTAACCGTTTTTTGAATCTCGTTATCCATAATGATCGTCACCAACCTTTAAAATTTCACACCGAAACGTTGATTTGCGCCTCGTGAAAAATCCGTATTTGATTTTTCGTCAGTCTTACGGCGGCTAATCGCCGCCCGGTTCGCACCGAAATAAAATATATTATCGCGTCGTCATGATTATTACATATAAAATCGCTTACATTACACATAAAATCGTTTGACAGCCGTCGGCGTATAGCTTATAATTATTACACTTAAAAGCGCTTATAAACAATGTGCCGGATTCATATTGCGACTACATAAAGGTTCAGTTAATATAACGCAAGTCATACGCGCTTAGCGAAGCGGACAGCGTTTACGGAGTAAACGCTTCACTACCCAAGAACGCCATCTGACATCAGCCGGTCGGACAATCAGTCCGCAGAGTTAACGCCTCAGGTCTTGCAATCAATATGTGTTTGCATTTAAATCGGATGGAATGTCGGTCTGTAAAGTAAAGCTTAATATATTCGGAAATTTAATATGCACCCTTAGCTCAATTGGATAGAGCGTTGGTCTACGGAACCAAAGGTTGGGGATTCGAGCTCCTCAGGGTGCGCCAAAAAGCCCCCAAACAATAACTGTTTGCGGGCTTTTTTCTATGTTTTTAAAGCGTGTTTCAACTTCAACTAAAGTATGTTCGACAAAATTTTGTTAAACATTGATTTGTTTCATCAATGATGAAAACTTTTTTAAAAGACATTTATGGGACGATAAGGAAAACCCCGTCAGCATCCCGTGAGAGCGGCGGCGATTATAGTTTAGTCCAACCGCCGGGAACGTATTCATGCATTAACAGCACGGATAAAATGTTTCGGTTACCTTATAGTTTTTGTGATGCTTAGACTGCACAAAAAGACGTAAGTGAATTCTGCGGCTATCTTAAAGCTGACGTAAACGGGCTGTAAAATATACGTAGACAACATTAACCGTCCTAGCGTTTTATTTCGGCGTGTCATAGGCTTTTTTGACCGTATCTTCATTGCCCTCGCCGTATTGCGAGTAAAGTTGCATGGTATCGTTTTGACCGTATCTTCATTGCCCTCGCCGTATTGCGAGTAAAGTTGTATGATATCGTTTTGACCGTATCTTCATTGCCCTCGCCGTATTGCAAGTAAAGTTATATGGTATTTCCCGTAATCGTTTAGTCCTTAAAGACATACACGGAGTATGCGGCGATACTGCCGAAATTTATCCTTATATGCCAAGTTCAGCGTGCATAAATGTAACCGCCATTATTTGGATATCCGATCGCAAGCGGCGCGTCAAAAGCCCCTTTGTAAAATCCGACTCCTTGTTGCTTCCTGTAACATAAATTTGCATTAGTGACATTTTCGCAATAACCTCCGCATAACCTCCGCAATAAAAAATCTTTTCGCTCGGTGTACATTCGGTTTTCATTAACGATTCTTAAGCGTCGATTGCAACGGCATTTATTGCGGATTTATCCCTTTATCTTCATTGGTTTTCAAAAATTTTGCGGTTTTTATTCTGCCGCAAGGCTTTTATCCCGAAGTCTGCGGATTTTAATGCTTATCTATTCTCCATAGAGATCGTTTATCAAGACCGGGGCTATTACGCTTTTCCAAATCTCGTATCCTTTTTCGTTGAAATGTAGGTCGTCGTCTCTGTATATATCGTATTTTAAGCTTTTGTCCTCGTTTAATAACGCGTCGGTACAATCGATAAAATGCAGATAATCTTTTTGTTCACAATATTCCCGCACAAGCCTGTTATTTTCCGCCGCCTCCGACCAAACCTTTTCCCGCGCTATGGTAGGCGCGATTGAAATATAGTATATTTCAGTCTTGTCAAGCCGGTCACGAATATCCGAAAAAAGCGCCTTTACCTCTTCCGCAACCGCGTTTCCGCTTTTGCTGAACGGTCCACCGTTAATGTCGTTGCTCCCAACGTATATGACAACCGCTCGCGGCTCAAACGGCACTACAAATTTATCGATCCATTTTGCCCAATCGGAAACGACGGTACTTGCAACTCCGAGATTGTAGGTTTTTAACGGTGTCAGATCCTCACCGGAGGTTGACCAAAATTCCATAAACGAACTGCCTATAAGCAATATTTCATTTTTTTGATAACCCTCGCCGCTCAACTTATCGAAACGCGTTTTAGCATTTATATACCGTCCGGGATAACCGAAAATCATTGTAAGAGCAATGGTTGCGGTCACAATTACGACCAATGCCGCGATAATCGTTATTTTCAACGCTTTCTTTCTCTTTTTGCTGACACCCATATGTATAGCCATCCTTTTCATTACGCAAAAGCACAAAACGTCTGATGAAGAGAATTGCATTTTTGCGGCGTGATTTATTGTTTGTTTTTAAAGAACAGACGCACTGCGGACAGGGATGCTTCCGTCGCGGCGAATCAAAAAGATTGTCCGTAATTGTCAGAGTTATATATGATAAGACAGACAAATCCAATGCGGTCGGTTTCCCTATAATATAATAACACTTCGGCAGGATTTTTTCAATATCCGATTTAAATAAATCCCATGTTTCTGCCTTTATTATGCCGCACCAAACAATCAAGAGGCATTTAATCTTTATCGTTACGGTCTCCGCTTTTTTATAACGCAGCGAAACACCCGTTTAACCGTGCGCATACTGCGCCTGACATTAATATATAAATAAAAAACGGAATATATAAATTCTACGGAGAAACCCGTTCCGATCGTGTGCGCTCCGCGACTTCGGCATATCTTTATAAGAGGAAAATCAGGCAAGAAAACTCGTCCCAACCGCGTACGTTTCGCATCTATACTGAAAAATCTCAATACCGTGTGATTCACTTCCTTGACCTCAACGGTTTAATAAGCTAACGCGAACAGTTTCCTCATGCCGAGAAAGAAAAAGTGATATATTAAGGAAAATTAAATATAAAATTTTGCTCGAAAAATACATTTCGACCATGACGTGAGCGATTCGCACTCGGCTTCGACGGTTTAATAAGCAAGAGCTGATACGCTATGCCAAGAATAGAAATGCGTCCTTCGATATACGCGATTGCGGGTGAATCATTCGATTCACCCGCAATCGTAAGGGGGAGATTATATTT
>JAITEJ010000166.1 GCA_031282095.1 Clostridiales bacterium | reverse complement strand
AGTCGAACGGGGAAATGCGCACAAGTCTGTGAACGCCCTTTTCCGCCTTGAGATAGCCGTACGCGTTCTCTCCTTCCGCGCGGAAAGTGACGCTTTTGAGCCCCGCCTCGTCGCCGTCTAAGCTGTCCAAAACGGTGATATTCCATTCCTTGCGTTCTATGTACCTCGAATACATACGAAACAGCATACTCACCCAATCCAGCGCCTCGGTGCCGCCCGCCCCCGCATGTAATGTTAAAATCGCGTTTAATCCGTCATACTTACCCTTAAGCAAGGCTTCTAATCTCAACTGTTCGATTTCCGTGCTTAACGCGGTCATTTCTGCGTTTAAAGTTTCGATTTCGCTGTCGTCGCCAAGTTCCTCGATAAGAGAGAGCAAGGCCTCGCAATCGTCCACGCCAGCCGAAAGCCGGTTTAAGCGGGCAATTTTGTTTTCCGCCGACTTTAGTTCCTTACTCACCGCGCCCGCTTTTTCCATATCGTTCCAAAAACCGTCGGCGTTCTGCATTTCATTTAATTCGTCGATACGCGAAAGCAGCTTGCCGGTGTCAAACGACTCCCTTGCAAGCTTTATCGCTTCACGCATTGACGCAAGATCAGATCTTATTTCAAAACTGTCAAACATAAATTTTTATAGGGTTCATCCTTAATTTTATGGGTTTAGTCTCTCGCGGCATAGGTGCCGCTTAACCGGACGCACAATTTCAGCGCCATTTTTTGTCCGCCGTAAAGAATGCGGCGGCATCTCTGCAAGGTAAGCGCAAAGCAAATCCGCCGTAGAAAGTTCGTATGAAACGGAATAGACTTGACGTCCGCGTAACGCACATAGTATCGACTACGCGGTTATGCCGCCAATGTTTAAAACCCGGCATTGACGCCCGCCCAATAATATCAAACGCCTTTTCTCAGAGGACTTGACGCCCTAATAGTGTGCGGACAGTGTTGCCCGCCCGATAATATCAAACGTCTTTTCTCAGAGGACTTGACGCCCGTGCGACACACAGGCACTGTTCCTTTAACAGGTGACCGCACAAGACTTGACGCCCTAATAGTGTGCGGACAGTGTTGCCCGCCCGATAATATCAAACGCCTTTTTTCAGAGGACTTGACGCCCGTGCGGCACACCGGCACTGTTCCTTTAACAGGTGACCACGTAAGACTTGACGCCCTAATAGTGTGCGGACAGTGTTGCCCGCCCGATAATATCAAACGTCTTTTCTCAGAGGACTTGACGCCCGCGCGGCACACAGGCACTGTTCCTTTAACAGGTGACCGCATAGTGTGCGGGCAAATGTTGCACTGCTCCGCCGTCTTGCCAATGTATTCGCTTACTCAGCGTATGCGGACAGTATTGCGATTCCGAAATATCGGCGCCGATTTGTCCTCTGCGTACGGTAATTGCGGAAAAGGTACACCGTAAAACCGCGCGGCGTTTATATCCGCGTTTTTCGTCGCATCATTTTAGAAATGCCCGCCTGTCAAGCGGAGAACCTTCTCCGGCTGAAACAACCGAACCGCGTCACTTTCCGCAGCAGTTTTTGTATTTCTTTCCGGATCCGCAAGGACACGGATCGTTACGTCCGACGGACTTCAGTGACACGGTCGGACGGAGCTTCGGCTTGGCGGCGGCTTTTTTGCCGGTCACGACTTCTTTTTCGCCGTTTTCGTTTTCCGTTATCTCAAACTTGATTTTCAGGAGGATTTGTACCGTTTCCGTGTGGATGCGCTCCACCATTTCCTCAAACATATCGAAAGCTTCTTTGCGGTACGCGACCACCGGGTCTTGTTGTCCGTAACCGCGCAAGCCTATGCCTTGGCGCAACGCCTCGATAGAAGAAAGGTGGTCAATCCACTTGGAATCGACGCATTTCAGCAACACTACGCGTTCAAAGTCATCAAAATCAAAGCCGGCATCTTTGAGCGCGGCGATTTTATTCTCATATTCTTCCTCCGCGCGTTTCACTACGGCTTCCTTTATCTTATAGACGTCGTAACCGGACGCAAGCTCCGGCGTAATCAACGACGTACCGTCCGGCAGCAACTTATCCTCAAGCGCCGCGTTAAATTCCGTATAGTCCCAGTCGTGGTAATCCACGTTATAATCGGCGTAGTGCGCTATAATTTCCTGCGCTATGGGCGGAATCATTTTAAGTATTTGTTCGTGTACGGGCAATCCGTCCAGAACATTGGAGCGTTCCTTATAGATAAGCTCGCGCTGCACGTTCATAACGTCGTCGTAGCTCAGGACCGTCTTTCTTATCGAGAAATTGCGCCCCTCTACGCGTCTTTGCGCGCTTTCTATTTGTTTGGTGATTATACCGCTTGTTATGGGGGTGTTCTCGTCCAAATGCATGCCCGCGACGATTTTCTTTAAGTAATCCCCGCCGAAAATCTTAGCGATGTCGTCCTCAAGGGAAATGAAGAACACCGTGGAACCGGGATCGCCCTGGCGCCCCGCGCGGCCCCGCAGCTGATTGTCGATACGACGGCTCTCGTGGCGTTCGGTGCCGATTATGCGCAGACCGCCCAAAGACTTGACCTCTTCCTTTTCGGCGGCGCAAATTTCCGAGAACGCTTTAAAGTGGCGTTCGTACTCACAACGGGCTTCTTGCTCTTTTTCGTCCGAAAGCGCGATAAAGGAGGTGACTTTCTCAATCAATTCTTTCGGATAGCCGTCCTTTTCCATCTTAGACTTAGCCTGGAATTCGGGATTGCCGCCTAAAACTATGTCGGTACCGCGTCCCGCCATGTTGGTGGCTATCGTGATCGTCTTAAGCCTGCCCGCCTGCGCGACTATTTCCGCTTCGCGTTCGTGATTCTTAGCGTTCAGCACGTTATGCGGAATTCGCTTGCCGTGCAGAAGTTTTGACAGTTCCTCGGATTTTTCCACCGAAACCGTACCGGCAAGCACCGGCTGCCCCCGCGAATAGCATTCCTCAATTTCCCCGACCACCGCGGCAAGCTTACCCTTTACGCCCGTGTAAATGCGGTCGTGTTCATCCTTTCTCTGCGACGGCAGATTCGTGGGAAGTACGACGACGTCGATGTTGTAGATGTCGCGGAATTCGTCCTCTTCCGTTTTGGCGGTACCCGTCATACCTGACAGCTTCTTATACATTCTGAAGAAGTTCTGATATGTTATTGTGGCGACCGTGCGGTTTTCGGAATTTATACGGACGTTTTCCTTGGCCTCGATTGCCTGATGCAAACCGTCGCTGTAACGCCGCCCCACCATAATACGACCGGTATTCTCATCTACTATAACCACTTGACCGTCGTTTACGATGTAGTCGCCGTCCTTCTTCATGAGGTGATGCGCTTTTAAGGCTATGTTGATATGATGGTTTAGGTCGGTATGCTCTATGTCCGCCAGATTCTCGATTTTGAAATATTTTTCGGCTTTAGCTATGCCGCTCTCGGTCAGAGAAACGGTTTTCTCCTTCCACGCGATCGTGAAATCCTCTTCCTCTCTCAAAGTTTTGGCAAATCTGTTGGCGTGAACATACAAATCGGACGACTTATCGCCGCGGCCGGAAATTATGAGCGGCGTGCGCGCCTCATCCACCAAAATGCTGTCTACTTCGTCTACGATTGCAAAATTCAGGGAGCGCTGAACCTTATCCCGTTTATGCAGCGCCATATTGTCGCGCAGAAAATCAAAGCCGAGTTCGCTGTTCGTGCAATAGGTTATGTCGGCGGCATACGCGTCTTTCTTAGCCTTAAAAGGCATTTGCGGCACTATTACCCCCACGGTAAGCCCCAAAAACTTATATATCTTACCCATCCACTCGGCGTCGCGGCGCGCCAGGTAGTCGTTTACCGTCACTATGTGAACGCCCTCTCCGCTTAACGCGTTGAGATACGCCGGCATTGTGGCGACCAGCGTCTTACCTTCGCCCGTAGCCATTTCCGCGATGCGCCCTTGATGCAGACAGATGCCGCCGATAACCTGCACGAAGTAGTGCCGCATATGCAACGTGCGGGTCGCCGCCTCGCGAACCGCCGCATAAGCGTCCGGCAAAATATCGTCTAAGGTTTCGCCGCCGGCGAGCCTTTCCTTCAGCCTCGCGGTGACGCCTTGCAATTCCTCATCGGACATTGCCGAGTATAAATCTGCAAGTTCGTCCACCTTAAGCGCCTTTTTCCTTATTCTTGCGACCTGACGGTCGTTCGCAGAAGCGAACAGCTTTTTTAAAAAGGATGCCATCTTTATTCTCCTTATATTGGTTTCGGGCATGAAACCGCTTTCGCGTCGCCGCCGTTTCCGTTCACGGCTCCAACGTATCTATTACTCGTACATAAACATTTTTAATTATATAACATAATACCGCAAAAGTCAAATCTCGGTATTTTCATTTCTTACACTTGCCGTCCGCATTATGATATTGACGCTCCCGGTATCTCTGTTCCGTATGCCGTCTGGCGACATGGACGCTCGCAGTCCCTCTGTTCCGCATGCCGTTCGTTTGCGATATTGACGCTCCCGGTATCTCTTTCCGTATGCCGTCTGGCGACATGGACGCTCGCAGTCCCTCTGTTCCGTATTCCGTCCGCTTACAATATTGACGTACGTTATCTCTGCTCCGTACGCCGACCGTTTGCTGTATCGACGTTCCCCGCGGTATCTCTATTCCTCTCCCGTAGGCAGTTCATGAGCCTCAAGCTTTTCACCTTCCGGCTTTAACGCGGTAATGCACAATGTAAGGGAATACACGTCCTTCGCGCGGGCGCGGCGCAGAGCGTATGCGGCTTCGTTTATCGTTGCGCCGGTCGTAAACACGTCGTCGACAATAAGACACGTCTTCCCGTAAACCTCCGGCAGAGCGTGAAACGCGCCGTCCAGATTTTTGCGTCTTTCCGAACCGGACAGACCGCGTTGTCCTTTCGTTTCCTTAATCTTCAGGAGCGCGTGCGACAAAGGCAGATTCAGACGGGCGGCAAGCGCGGCCGCCAACAATTCCGATTGATTAAAGCCGCGTGCGCGCTGTTCCTTCTTGGTCATGGGTACGTAAAGTATGAGATCGGCGGGAATGCCGTTGGCGATAAAACAGTCGGCAAGCATAGCGGACAAGGATTCCGACAAATATTTTTGACCTCCGAATTTCAATTTATGCACCAGTTGAACGCCCAAACCCTCATAAACAAGAGGCGCGCGGTTAAATTCAAAATTACTTTGGGTGTTTTGGCAGCGCAAACAGAATACAGCCTCGTTCTTAACGGGAACTCCGCATTGAGGGCACACCTTGTCGCCCTCCTTGATAAGTGGAATTTTATCGATACATTCCCCGCAAAGGCGATAACGCGAATCGCCTTGCAACTCGCCGCCGCAAGCGTCGCAAGTTATGTCCGGCGGATAGAGCGCGTTCTTAAAGCTTATAAGCACGCGCTTTATAAATTCAGAAAACCGTATCTTTACGTCCGACAAAATTTTACCTGATTTACACGCCCGTTTCGAACATAACGCGAAGAAGGGTATATCTGTTAGCCGTGTAGTTATTCTTTACCATGCGTTCGAATACCGCGGGCGGACCGACAAGCACAACCAGCCTTTTGGCGCGCGTGACGGCCGTATAAAGCAGGTTGCGCGTCAACAGCATCGGCGGCGCGTTCGTGACGGATATTATCGCCGCGTCGAACTCGCTCCCCTGACTTTTATGTATGCTGACGGCGTATGACAGCGTAAGCTGGTCTATATCGGAAAACGAATAAACAGCCACTTTATCATCGTCAAAACGCACGGTAAATTCTAAATTCTGATTATTAATCCGCTCGATATAACCTACGTCGCCGTTGTATACGCCCACGCCCGATTCAATGCGGTCTTTCTTAGTAACCAACCATTCCTGCTGATAGTTGTTGGATGTTTGCATGACCTTATCACCCTCGCGGAAAACGAAGTCGCCGTTTTTTATCTCGCGGCGGTCGGATCTGCCGGGGTTGATTTTGTCTTGTATCGTCTTATTTATGTTGTTTACGCCGGCGACGCCTTTCTTCATGGGACAAAGTATCTGTATGTCCTGCGGACGCACGCCCAGGAATTTAGGCAGACGGTTCAGACACATATCCGTGACGGTATCCAAAATATCTTGAGGCTCTTGCGTTTCGCGGAAAAAGAAATCGTCCGATGAATTATCGGTTTTAAACATACGTCCCTTATTTATCGCGTGCGCGTTTATAACTATGGAACTTTCCTTTTCCTGCCGGTAAATCTCCGTCAGATAGGTGACGCCGAACTTGCCGCAGGCTATCAAATCCGCCAGAACATTTCCCGCGCCTACGGATGGCAATTGATCCTTATCGCCCACCAAAATCAGTCTTGCGCCGTGTTCCAACGCCTTGATAAGCGCGTTAAACACGAATTCGTCCGCCATACTGACCTCGTCCACTATAACTACGTTTGCGGCTATTTTGGACGAATCGCCGAAAGCCGGACGTTCGCGTCCGCCCGAAAAGTCCAATTCCAAAAGCCGGTGTATTGTTTTCGCGTCTTCGCCGGACGCTTCCTGCAAACGTTTGGCGGCGCGTCCCGTCGGCGCGCAAAGCGCGAAAGAAAGCCGTAAATTTTTAATAACGTGAATGATTGCCTTTATTATAGTGGTTTTGCCGGTGCCGGGACCTCCGGTGATGATATGCACGCCGCTGTTTACGGAATTTTTCACGGCTTCGCGTTGTTTGCCGTGCAGGACGAAGCCCGTTTCCGCCTCAAAGCGCGATATATCCTCATCCACGCCGGCGAATATATCGGGACATTCTCCGAGAAGCCTCAGCATACGCCGCGCTATGCTCTTCTCCGTTTCGTAGTTGCGTGTCAAAGCTACCGCCGTATGTTCGGGCAACTTTTCCGTGCGCACCTCTCCCGTGAAACTTAGGTTCACTATCGCAGCCTCTATACGTTCCGTCAAGTCCTCGGAATAGCCTAAAAGCTCATTAGCCGCCGCCGTAAGTTTGTCAAAAGGCAGATAGGTATGCCCCTGCTGAGTGACCGCTTCTTTTAAGAGATGAATTACAGCCGCAGATATGCGGTATTCGCTGTCTGGAGCGATTCCCGATTCCCGCGCGATCTTGTCCGCGGTCTGAAAGCCCACGCCCTCTATGTCGTCCACAAGTTTGTACGGGTTTTGTTTTATGACGGCTTGTGTAGACGATTCGTATGTTTTATATATTTTAAGAGCCAAATTGATGGAAATAGAAAAATTTTGCAGATATATTATGATTTCCTGCATACTCTTCATTTTCTGAAACTGCAATCCGAATTCGGTCGCTTTTTTAAGGCTTATTCCCTTGACCTTAGCAAGTTGTACGGGATGGTTCATGACCTCAAAAGAAGCCGCGCCGTATTTGTTGACGATGTTCGCCGCCGTAACCTCTCCCAAGCCCTTTATCAAGCCGCCGGAAAGATATTTCTTCATCGCCTCCTGCGAGGTAGGCATACCGATCCTTACATTCGTGACCGCGAACTGCCTGCCGTAGCCCTTGTGAGTAGTCCAGTCGCCTTCTAACTCAAGAATTTCACCCTCGTGCACGGGGGGAAATATCCCCACCGCCGTGTGTTTCTGACCGTCGCAAAGTACCTCGACCACGGAATATCCGTTTGCCGGGTTGGTATAGATTATATCCTTGACTTCACCTTTTAACGACATTTTACAGGTATGCCTCCCGTCTGCGGACACTAAAAAGAACAGCTACGATCGTCGCAGCAGAGCGCCTCTACCACGGAATATCCGTTTGCCGGGTTGGTATAGATTATATCCTTGACTTCGCCTTTTAACGACATTCTTACAGGTATATCTCCCGTCTGCGGACACTAAAAAGAACAGATACGATCGTCACAACAGAGCGCCTCTACCATAAAGTATCAGTTCGCCGGGGTAGTGTGGATTATATCCTTGACTTCGCCTTTTAACGACATTCTTACAGGTATATCTCTTGTCTGACACAAAAAAGAATAAAACGTGGAAATAAAATCTGAGCCGATAAGCGGTCTCCGCAACTTATCGGCTCGTTCGTATTCTCTCGGGGCGGCTTCAATAATTGCGCTGCCGTTTTATATCGAAAGCTGTTTTACTCGACCGTTTCGGCAAGTAAAGACCTGATTTCGTCAACCTTATCGGTTTTCTCCCATGAAAATTCTTCCCGTCCGAAATGACCGTAATTCGCCGTCGCGCGAAAAACCGGCTTTTTGAGGTTCAAATTTTTGATAATCGAATACGGTCTTAAGTCGAATACCTTGCTTATAATCTCGATAATCCTTTCGTCGCTTACCGTTCCCGTGCCGAAAGTATCGACGGTTACGGAAACGGGGTGCGCGCAGCCGATTGCATAAGCGATCTCTAATTCGCAACGCTTCGCCGCGCCCGCCGCGACAAGATTTTTACATATGTAGCGCGCCATATAAAGCCCGCTTCTGTCAACCTTGGTGGGATCCTTGCCGGACATCGCCCCGCCGCCGTGCGCGCAGTAACCGCCGTACGTATCGACTATTATTTTACGTCCTGTGACGCCGCTGTCGCCCGCGGGCCCGCCGACGACAAACCTCCCCGTGGGATTTATGTAATATTTCGTATTTTCATCCAACAGTTCCGCGGGAATTACCGCTTTGATCACATGTTTCAATATATCCGTCTTCAGATCGTCATACGCGACTTCCTCGTCGTGCTGAGAAGAGACAACGACGGCGTCCACTCGTTTCGCTTTGTCCCCGTCATATTCTACGGTGACCTGCGCTTTGCCGTCCGGACGGAGATACTTTAAAGTCCCCGTCTTTCTGACCTCGGTCAAACGTCTTGTCAGCTTATGCGCCAGCATTATGGGAAGCGGCATCAATTCCGGCGTTTCATCGCAAGCGCAGCCGAACATCATGCCCTGATCGCCCGCGCCGATTTTGTCGGCTATGTCGCCGGCATATTCGAGCGCGCTGTTTACGCCTTGAGCAATATCCTTTGACTGTTCGTTAATCGCCGTCAAGACCGCGCACGACTTATAATCAAAGCCCATACGAC
>JAITEJ010000128.1 GCA_031282095.1 Clostridiales bacterium | reverse complement strand
GCGCCGAAAAGGCATAGTTTCGGATCGGAGCGGCGCATATAACGCCGTACCGAACGGAAATTTTGCGACCGCTCGCTGAAATCTTTGAAAAAAACAAAAAAACATAAACGGCATACTATCAAATGACCTCCGCAGCGACAACGGAGAGATTTATGTGAGGTAAATAAGCGCCGATAAAAGGCGGATTTTTGCACGGATAAATTCAAAACTGTTATTTTAGGTCGCAACGTTTCTGAATGTAACAACCGCGATCGCCGGGATTTTCTTTGCCCGGTTATTCGCGTTTCACGCGTATGGCGGCTGAATAACTACAAACAAGCCATTACGCTTAGGTCCGGTTATTCGCGTTTCACGCGTATGGCGGCTTTTCGTTTTCATAAAGCCCGTTATCGCCGCGCCGGTCCGGTTATTCGCGTTTCACGCGTATGGCGGCACTAAAAAAACAAGAGAAAAAAACTTAAAGTTTCAATCCACGCGCTACATGCGTAGGGCGACGTCCGTCCTGACGGAAAAATTAGATACCAACAGCGAGTTTCAATCCACGCGCTGCATGCGTAGGGCGACTAAGGATGTGGCGATAACGCAGGGAACAAAACTGATTTACGCGACATTATTGATATCCGTATTTGCCGTTTATTTGAAAAATAACTTAGAAATTCGTAAGGGTTCATACACTATATTCCCGTAAAACGATGTATTTTATCGACGCGGTTCGCGCATGAAAAATAATCTGAAAATTTGTGAAATCTTTACCGTAATACCCTGCAAAATCATATGTTTTTACGCAGAATGACCGCAAGACGTATATGCCCCGTCTTTTCGGTCGTGTTTGATATGAAAAACTATGATGTTTTTACATTGTAAGACAAATCAGAAAAATAACTTAAAAACTTGCAAAGTTTTTACCGTCATACTCTTGCAAAATTACATATTTTGGTGTAGTATAATATCATATTGTTCTAAACAAGCGTAAATCTAACGCTCAATGAACAATTCGTGAAATCCGTTCGATTATCGGTTCGCCGAAACGGATACGGATCAGTAAAAAAATAACGAAAGGTTTCCGCCTGATGCGCGGCATTTAAGACGCGGATGCTTTAAAGCGATAAAAAAAGTGTAAATTAGGGAAGATATAATCCGACTTTTAAGCCGCTGTTTAACGGCGGCTGTCGGTTGGGTTTACGGGTTGCTTATGCGTGCCCTACGGAGAACGGATGTCACTGATAACCTCGAATATTTTCGGTAAGATTTCGATTTCGGACGACGCCGTCGCTATTGTGGCGAGTCAGGCGGCGGGTGAGTGCTACGGCGTCGCCGAGTTAGTTTCCCGCCGTCTTTCTGACAGCTTTACCGAATTGTTCAACAAGAAGTCTTTCGGAAAAGGCGTCAACGTAATTACAATCGAAAATATCATCTATTTGGAGATATACGTTACGTTGATTTACGGCGTAAATGTGGAAGCGGTTAAGAAATCCGTTGAAAGCGCCGTACGATACGGCGTGGAAACCTTTACAGGGATGCGCGTCAAAAAAGTAGACGTCAACGTGGTCGGAATTAAAGTGTAAGTCCCGATGCGGTTTTTCCGTTGCGACTCGTACATTCGATAAAAGGCTGAATTCATGGCATTGCCGAGGCAGGCGCGGACCGCGTTCGGCGCTGTAACTGCGCCGAAGAAATGCGGCAACATTTTAAATACAACGGCTCATTGTTAGCCGTAAAGCGCTGCAAACGCGCTAGATAAGTACGTTAACGGTAGGGCGGCATTGCCGCCGTCGGCGCAACGACGGGTCGATAATATCGTTATAAATTTCAGCGGTCACCGTAAACGGCGGCGGACGATTATGCCTCGCGGACGTTTACATGGGCGCGAAGTTTCATCGGACGGAGAAAAGCTCCGTCAAACCAAGCAAATACCCCCTTATTCTTTCCTAAGGAGTCGTTGAAAACGAGCCGGGAAAGCAGAGCGCGCGTCGTTTCAATATCAAAGCGTGCGCGGTTCGCGGGAATTTGCGTAATCGGGACATTCAACGGCGCAAGGCCGGTTAATATAATGACGGAAATAAACGGACAAATTTTATTGTGCATGATAGAAGGCGGGCTCCGTACCCTTTCTTACAACAGGAAGTATGTGGATTCGCTTAACGTATTTCCCGTACCCGACGGCGACACGGGAACTAACATGACGTTGACCATGAAAAACGCCGCCGCGGAGGCGGCGGGTACCGATGTTCATCTTGCGTCCGACGTGGCTCTGAGATTTTCACGCGGCGCGCTTAAAGGGGCGCGCGGCAATTCCGGCGTTATACTTTCGCAGATCATAAAGGGCTTTGCCGTGGCTTTCGCCGGAAAAGACGAGATAAGCGCGCGCGATTTTGCCGAGGGCATGAGAAAGGGCACGGAAATAGCCTACGCCGCCGTCACAAAACCCAAGGAAGGCACAATTTTGACGGTCGTTCGCGTCATGGCGGAAACCGCGACGGAAATAACGCGCAAAAAATCATCGGAAATTGAGATTTTAAAGCTCTTGGAGGACGTCATTGCCGCGGGTGAAGAGGCATTGCGTTTGACGCCGGAGCAACTTCCCGTGCTAAAAAAGGCGGGGGTTGTCGATGCCGGAGGCAAGGGCTTACTTTGCGTGTTTGAGGGTTTTCGCTCCGCTCTTGCCGGAGAGGACTTTCCCGAGGGCGAAGTCGATGAAATGACCGCTCAGCAAGAGAGCTCCAAAGAGAAAGCGTCGGATTTGAACGCGTTTTCGGACGAGCATAACCTCGATGAAATTAAATTCGCCTATTGCACGGAGTTTTTTATCATTAATTTTAATAAGGCCGCAACCACGAACGACATTGATAAATTTCGCGATTACCTGATGGAAATAGGGGATTGCGTGCTTGTGATAGGCGATTTGCAACTCGTTAAGGTGCATGTACACACCAACGAACCCGATCGCGCTTTCAAGAAAGCCCTGCAGATGGGGGAGCTTTTCGGGGTTAAGGTGGAAAATATGCTTCAGCAGAGCAGGGAGCTGAAAGCGCGCGCAGAAGAAAAACATAATGAGGAACTCGGCAGCCGCCGTGACAACGCGCTTATCTCTATCTGTGCCGGAGCCGGTTTCGAGGCCATTTTTAAGGATTTGGGCGTGGACGAGGTGATAGAGGGCGGTCAGACCATGAATCCCAGTGTTTATGACATTCTGAACGCCGTCAATAAGGTTAACGCCAGCCGCGTATACGTATTTCCCAATAACGGAAATATTATCCTTGCCGCCAATCAGGCAAAGGATTTAGCGGAAACGGAGGTTGTCGTCGTGCCGACTAAAAACGTGCCGCAGGGTATTGCCGCGG
>JAITEJ010000104.1 GCA_031282095.1 Clostridiales bacterium | reverse complement strand
AACCGCTCCGACTTTTTCGGTGAGCATCGGCATAGCCATAATACCGCCGCCCACTCCGAACCCCGTAACCGTACACGCGGCTTCCCAGACCGTCAGTGATTTTTTGTACTTTTCTTTATCAGCCATAAACCTCCGACCTCCCGATTTTCATTTTAAATCGACCTGCGTATAGTTTAAACATTTTTTCAAACCGTGCCGCCGAAACCGCCTATTGTCTCTTTTATCCGCCGCCTTATGTGCGGACTATGTGTACCGCGCCTAAACCGTCTCTTGCCGCTTCTCATCGCCGCTTTGCCGGTTTTTTTATGTGCGGACTACGTGTACCGCGCCTAAACCGCCTCTTGCCGCTTCTCCCCGCCGCTTTGCCGGTTTTTTTATGTGCGGATTATGTACGCCGCACTGAAACCGACTTGCGACACTTAGAAAACCGCTTGAAATTCCACGGAGCCGAGTTTGCGAGGATTCTGTTTAAACGGATTTTTTGCCGCCGCGGCGGCTCTGACACGGCTTACGGTTAAAGCGGATCCTCCGAGCGCAACGCAGACAAAGCGCCGCGCGGGACGAAAATTTACGGCGTTCGTTGAAAAAATAACGATTAACCGTGAATCCATAAAGAAAACGGCCGCGCCTTATTCAGCTTTCTTCGCTAAGCAGCTTTCCCGCCCATTCGGAAGCCCACAAACGCAGATCGGAAATCTCAAGCGGTTCCGGCGCATATGAATTTTCGTGCGCGGCTATTTTTTCGGCCAGACGGAAATATACCGCCGCCTGCTCGCTTTTTTCCGCCGCTTCTATCACGGTTTTTCCTTGCAGCTCGCTCTGCGTGACGGAGACCGAACGCGGAACATAATCTATGACCTTGGTTTTCGTTCGCCGCGCAAAATCGCCGATTATATCCTTTGCGTAAGGCTTATTTACGGAATTCGCGATTATGCCGCCGAGCAGCGCGCCGCCCGTATTTGAATATTTTTGAATGCCTTTGAAAAGATTGTTTGCCGCGTAAAGCGACATAAAGTCGGCGGAACTGACCGTAAACACGTGTTCCGCCACGCCCTCCCTTATAGGCATCGCGAAACCGCCGCACACCACGTCTCCTAAAACGTCGTACAACACATAATCGAGATCAAGCTTTTCGAATACGCGCTGCCTGCGGAACAATTCGACGGCGGTTATAATTCCGCGTCCCGCGCAGCCCACTCCCGGAGCGGGACCTCCGGCTTCGACGCAGTACACGCCGTTGAAGCCCTCGAATATGACGTCGTCCGCATTCACTACGGTCTTCTCGCGCATGGTGTCGAGTACGGTGGGAATATATTTGCCGTCGCGCAGAGTGTTTGTAGAGTCGCTTTTCGGGTCACAGCCGAATTGCATAACTTTATACCCGAGCTTTGATAAAGCCGCGCTTAGATTAGATGTGGTTGTGGATTTGCCTATACCGCCCTTGCCGTATATCGCTATTTGTTTCGGTCTCTTCACCATTTTTAAGTTTCCGTTCCTTTTCGCTTTTTTAATATTTTTCACACGCCCCGACAGTTGAAAGCTTATAAGCCTTTCCCCGTATGGTTTTCGGCATCCCTTCCAATCGGTTCCTGTTCCTTTCAGTTTTCCTTAAGGTTTCTCACAATCCCTGTCGTTGAAAAACTCACGTGCCTTTCCCCGTATGGTTTTCGGATATCACTTACAGCCGGTTCCCGTTTTTTTCAGCTCTCTTTAAAGTTTTTCACGATCCCTGTCGTTGAAAACTTATAATCCTTTCTCCGTCGCCCTTAAATGAAATAATAGGGTTTTAAGCGCGTCGTCTACAAGTTGAGAATCTTCCAAAATAATCAATCCTTTCGCTTTCATATACCGTTTCGCAGCAAGTCCCGCGCGTGCCGCTATGATAAATTTACAATCCGAAAGAAGAGCGGCTATTTCGTCAAAAGCATCCTCTTCATGTTCCGCGAGGCAAGCCGGACGCACCGTCGTCGCGCCGAGAACACTTATCTCATTTGTGTCCGTGTCGATCTCAGCCGTCAAAAATTTTCCGCACCGCCCGAAGTGCAAATTTACGATTTTCCCGTCGTCCGTCGCGACTGCCGCATAATATTTCATAACAGATACTCCGAATTCATAAAGTAAAAAACATCTTATTCGCATTTAGGTTTCCTACCCGCGCGAAACAGAGTTGTTGTATTTTCGGCTTCTCATCCATGAGAAACGGATTTGCTACGCTTTAGGTTTTCTACCCGTACCGAACGGATTTGTTGCGCTTCAGGTTTTCTACCCGTACCGAACGGTCTATTGAGTTTTAGGTCTTCATCCTAAACGACTTATTGCGTTTTGGTGTCTTATCCGTGCGAAAAGGTTTCCGAACTTTCGCTGTCGTATAATTTATAGGAAAAGTCGCTGATACCCGGTATGCCGCAGGCGTCGGCGCGGCAACGCATACAGTGACGGAATACCGGGAGAATCTTTTCGGCCTCGGCTCTCGCGTTTATTAACATTTCACAATCGGGAGGCTTTAAATTTCTGAATTCGCCGGCAGGTATAAGGGGAATTATATTCATCAAAGACGCCCCCGCGTTTGCCGCCGCTTCCGCTATCGCCCCGATGTGTCCGTCGTTGACACCGGGAATCAAAACCGTATTGACCTTTACCGCCGCGAACGCGCCGGCGGCGCGTATTCCCGAAAGCTGATTATTTATCAGAATTTCCGCTCCCTCTTCCCCGGTATATATTCTGTTTTTATACGTCACCGAGGATATTATTTTGGTAAGAATACTTTTGTCTACGGCGTTGACCGTTACCGTCACCGCGGTTACGCCGCTTTTTTTCAGGCGTTCCGCGTATTCGAACAGGAGCAAACCGTTAGTACTCAAACACTTGATAAGCCCGAACCTGTCGCCTAGACTTTCGAAAGTTTCCAGCGCCGTTTCGGACGCAAGCGCGTCGCCCGGAC
>JAITEJ010000088.1 GCA_031282095.1 Clostridiales bacterium | reverse complement strand
CCGGGTACGTCAGTATATATCTTTCATTTTAATCGCCCTCAAGTCCCTTCCGCTTTTATCCTGCTTTAGCGTCTTGAAAAACGCGTCGGCGTCCGTCAGTCTATATCGTTCAGTGAAATCGGCTTCAAGTCCCTTCCGCTTTTATCCTGCTTTAGCGTCTTGAAAAACGCGTCGGCGTCCGTCAGTCTATATCGTTCAGTGAAATCGGCTTCAAGTCCTTTTCGCTTTTGTTCAGCAGTAGCGCTTTACAAAGAGCGTTCGCGGTGTCCACGCTGGTTAGGCACGGAATGCCCGCCTCAACGGCGGCGCGGCGGATTTTAAAACCGTCGCGCGACGGTCCTCTGCCCTTTGTGGGAGTGTTGACCACCAATTCGATGATGCCTTTCTTTAAAAGATACGTTATATCGCCGTTGTTGCGTTGGTCAAGCTTGCTGACCGCGATCGAATGAATGCCGTTTTCGGCGAGAAACTTAGACGTTCCCTCGGTGGCGAATATCTTGAAGCCCATGGAATCGAATTCCCGCGCGCTGTCCAGAATTTCCGGCTTAAAGCTTTCGGAAACGCTTAAAAGTACGCCCGAACCGCGCTTTATCTTGATGCCCGAAGCTATGAGAGCTTTTAAAAGGGCTTCGGGATAGGTTTCCGCTATACCCATCACCGCTCCCGTGCTTTTCATTTCGGGACTCGCGCTTATTTCCAAATCCGGCAGTTTTTCGTTGGAAAAGACCGGCGCTTTAACGGAATACGCGCCGCTCAGACGGTATAAACCGGAGCCGTAGCCGAGATCGTCCAACTTCGCGCCCAACATACACTTGACCGCGAGCGCGACCGCGGGAATCCCCGTAATCTTGCTTATAAAAGGGACGGTACGCGATGCGCGCGCTCCCGCCTCTATAAGGTAAAGCTTGCCGCCTAAATTGTTGGAGATGATGAACTGAAAGTTTATTAAACCCTTTATATTCAACGCGCGCGCCGCTTTGCCGACCGCCGCGACGATTTCCCGCGTTTTTTCCGCGCTTATATGCAGAGAAGGATACACCGTTATGCTGTCGCCGCTGTGGACGCCCGCGCGCTCTATATGCTCCATTATGCCGGGAATCAACACGTCGCCGCCGTCCGAAACGGCGTCCAACTCAATTTCCATTCCGATTATGTATTTGTCGATTTTTACGGGATTTTCACTCGATATACCCGCCGCTTCCGTAAAATCCTTTACGTCGGCGGCGCTATAGGCAATTTCCATGCCCCTGCCTGAGAATATCCGACCGGGACGCAATATCACGGGAAAGCCCAACTCCTCGGCGGCGGAAACCGCGTCCGAAACCGCCGCCGCCGTCCTGCTCTGCGGGCGGATAAGCTCCAATCCGCGCAGTATTTCATCAAAGCTCTTATCGTCCTCGGCGCGCGCGACGTCGTCGGGGTGCGTTCCGAACACGGTATAGCCCGCGCTCACGACCGCTTTACCCAGCTTAGCCGCCGAACGTCCGCCGCATTGTACGACTACGCCGCACGGCTTTTCCGCCGCTAGCACGTTAAGAACGTCTTCGTCCGTAAGCGGTTCCAAATATATTCTGTCGGCGGCGGACGCGCCCGTAGACGGCGCCGCGGGGTTGCAGTTTATTAAAACTACGGAGTAACCCTCCCCCTTTAACGCCGCCGCGCACTTTACCGCCGCGTAATCAAATTCCAAACCCTGCCCTATTCTGAAAGGGCCGCCGCCTATTACGACCGCCGTTTTATCTCCGCGCGCGTCCGCCGCCTTGCCGCCGTTGTAGGTGGAATAGCGCGCGCCGGAGGGCAATTCCGCATATGAGGGAACGATGTTAAATTTCTCTCTCGCGTCCCTTACGGTTTTCGCGTCGGTTCCGGCAAGCGAGGCTATCTGCATATCGGAGAAACCGCATTTTTTAGCCCGCTGCAAATTGTTCGCGGTGATGAATCCCTTACCCTTATTGCGTATCTCGTTTTCAAGTTTCGTTATACCCGCCAGTTTTTCTATAAACCAAACGTCTATACGCACGGTTTCCGCGACCTTTTTTATATTCATGCCGCGAAGCAGCGCCTGTATTATTATGAAAAGCCTTTCGTCGTCAGTCACGGCGAGGCGGTTCCTTATTTCCTCGTCGGTAAGCGCGCCGTACGCCCCGAAAACCGCTCCCAAATTCCCCAGTTCCAACGACCTGACCGCCTTATTGAACGCTTCCTCGAAGGTCGCGCCTAAACCAACGATTTCCCCCGTGGATTTCATCACCGCGCTCAACTTACGGTTGGCCTCCGTGAATTTATTAAACGGCCAGCGCGGAATGCGCACCGCCACCGCGCCCGCCGACGGCGTTTCGTACGCACTCGTTTCCGCATACGGGAAAGCGTATTTATCGGCGCCGTCCCCGAGCGCGGCGCCCGCCGCCGCCGCCGCTACGGGATACCCCGTCGCCCTCTCGGCAAGCGCGGAGTTCCGCGAATAGCCGGGATTAACGTCCGTCACGTAATAATTATTCCCCGACACGGCGAACCGTATGTTGCAAGTGCCGGTTATGCCGAAAGCGTCCGCTAATTTTACGGCGGCGGCTTTCAGCGTTTCGGTTTGCTTTTTACTGAGAGTGCAACAGGGGATAACCACCGTGCTGTCGCCGGGGTTAACTCCGCACGCGTCCAAATTTTCCGCGACGGCGATAACTACGGAACGCCCCGCGGCGTCCCTTATGATTTCTATTTCTATTTCCTTGTCGCCGGCTACGCTTTTTTCGATGAGTATTTCCCCGAAACGGCTTTCTTTAATCGCCGCCTCCGCCGCGCATTTAAGCTCGGCGTCGTTCGCCGCGATAGCGCCGGACGCCGAACCGAACACATCGGCGGGACGTACGAATACGGGATAACCCGCGCTTTCCGCAAAAGCCTCCACTTCCCTTAAGCTGCCGGCAACCGTATTTTCCAAATAGGGCTCGCCCGCGGACGCCACCGTATTTTTAAAAAGCTCGCGCTCTTTCGCCGCTTTCGCCGTTTCCGCGGATACGCCTATAAGCCCGATCCCCGCACGGCGCAAATAACCGCCGTCCGCAAGCTCCGTCGCTATGCGCAACGCAACGCCTCCGCCCGCCGCCGTATAAACCGCGTCGGGTTTCTCCGCCTCGATTACGCTCTTTATAACGTCCGTTTTGAGCGGCTCCGCGTATACGCCGTCCGCCGCCGCGACGTCAGTGTGAACCGCCGCCGCGTTGCCGTCCGCGACGATCGTTTCTATACCGCGCGCTCTAAAAACGCGCGCCGCTTCCGTCGCCGCGTAATCGTATTCGGCGGACTGCCCTATGACCGCCGCGCCGCTTCCTATAATCAATATCTTTTTAAAAGACATACTAAAACCTCTGCCCGACTGCGCTCAAGAAAAACAATATTTTCCCGAAATCCGCAAATCGGCTTACTTATATATCCCGCGGTGACATCATAAATCCAACGCGAACCGCAAATCCTTCGCCATATCTTCCGCGGCTTTTACCGCGGCGTCGAGGACTGATCTGCCTTGATACGCGGGATTTTGCCATGCCTTTAAAATCCCGCGGCTGTTATTGACGATGCCGCCCGTTCCGTCGTCGCGGAAAAAAGGCTTTAAAGACGCCGCCGTCCCTCCCTGCGCGCCGTAACCGGGAATAAGGAAGAACATGCCGGGAAACGCCCTGCGCAGCTCCTCCGCCTGATCGGGATAGGTCGCGCCTACGACCGCCCCCACCGAACTGAACGCGCTCGCGCCCTTTAAAGACGCGCCCCACTCCGAAACGAGTTTGGCCATACGGCGGTAAACCGTACCCGTATTTCCGCGTAAATTCAAATCCTGAATCTCTCCGCTGCTTTCGTTACTGGTTTTTACCAACACGAAAATGCCTTTATCGTTTTCCCTGCACGCCGTAACAAACGGTTTTATGCCGTCATACCCCAAATAACCGTTGACGGTTATGAAATCGCTGTCGAAGCAAGTGAATTTTTTGGAAACGAAAGGCGCCCCGTCTTTTTCCTGCGTCGTCAGAGTGACGCCGGAAAGATATGCTTGCGCGTACGCTTCCGCCGTCGATCCTATGTCGTTGCGCTTGACGTCCGCAATAGTTATCAGCCCGCACGCTTTAGCGTATTCGAGCGTGTCGGAGAACGCTTTCATTCCGTCGTATCCGAATATCTCGTAATACGCGACCTGCACTTTAACCGCCGGAACTATATACTTTAAAGCGTTAATCAGCCTGATATTGTGATCGGTGATCTGACGCGCCGCGTCATAGGGCGTGAAGCACTTATTCCTTATGTTCAGAGGCAGGCAATCGATCGAGGTATCCAAACCTAAAGCGGTCGGATTTCTCTTGGCTTTGATTGCGTCTACAAGTTTATCTATTATCATAGCGCTAGCTCCTTTGGGAAGGGAAATATGCTTTTCTTTCGGTCGGGACGACAAGCCCTCCCGTTTATAAAATCCGGCATGCGTCCCGGTTCGACAAGAACGCTTCGGGGACAGCCGCCTCGGTACGGCGCGCCGAGAAGGATTGATTTACCTAAGCGGACCGAACAACCGCAGAAGATTTTCCGTCTTTATTTTACGCCGTTTTCATCCTTGACGACCTCGCCGCCGACAATCGTATATACTATGCGTCCGACGACGCCGAAGCCGTGAAAGGGAGTATTTTTGCCTTTGGACAAGAACTCGTTTTTATCTATTGTATATTCCGTGCGGTTATCCGCGAGAACTATATCCGCCAAACCGTTTTCTTCCAGCCTGCCGCATTCCAAGCCGAAAATTTCCGCGGGGCGCGCCGTCATGAGCCGCGACAGTTTTTCAAGCGTAATCGCGCCGCTCTTAACGAGATATGTGTAAGACAGCGCGTATGCGGTTTCGATTCCGCTGATGCCGTTTGCGGCGAGGTTAAATTCGCACGCTTTGTCGCTTATGCGGTGCGGCGCGTGGTCGGTGGCTATCGCGTCGACGGTGCCGTCCTTTAACGCCTCTATGATCGCCAGCCTGTCCTCTTCCGTCCTGAGCGGCGGATTGACCTTGGCGTTGGTGTCGTAGTTTAAAATCAATTCGTCCGTACCCGCAAAGTAATGAGGGCAGGTTTCGGCGGTGACCCTTATGCCGCTCCGTTTGGCGTCGCGTATAAGCCTTACGGCTCCTTTCGTACTGACGTGCGCTATGTGTATCCGCGTATTCAGCGCGTCCGCGAGCACTATGTCGCGCGCGGTCATAATTTCCTCTGCGGCTCTGGAAATTCCCTTCAAACCCGCCAAGGTCGCGTGATAACCTTCGTTCGCCACGCCGCCGTCCACGACGGACAGTTCCTCGCAATGACTCGTTACGGGCATATCGAAGTCTTTGGCGTATTCCATCGCAAGGCGCATTATGTTGGCGTTCTCTACGGGTCTGCCGTCGTCGCTTATCGCCACGACGCCCGCTTCTTTCATCTTTCCTATGTCCGCCAAAAGCTGCCCCTCGGATCCTTTGGTCACCGAGCCTATTACATAAAGCCGGGCAAGCTTCAACTCCGCGGCGCGGTCGTAGATATATCTGATGATGTATTCGTTGTCTATGACGGGATTCGTGTTCGGCATGCAGCACACGACGGAATAGCCGCCGTTAACGGCGGCGCGCAGCCCGCTCCTTATGGTTTCTTTGCCCTCGAAGCCGGGCTCGCGAAGATGCGCGTGCAAATCGACGAACGCCGGAAGCGCGGTCAAGCGTTTTTCCGCGTCTATCACCCTGTCCGCCTTGGCGGAAATTTTTTCTGCGATCTTCCTTATTCTGCCGCCGTCTATGAGTATGTCGCGGCTTTCGCCGCCCATTAAGGCATTTTTAATTAACGTAACGCTCATAAAATTCACTTCCAACCTTCATCCGTGTTCATTCGCCTTTCAGCATCAGCTTCAGCAGCGCCATACGGACGGCCTGACCGTTACTTACCTGTTCGTTAATGACGCTTCTTTCGCCGTCGATGATTTCGCTCGCCATCTCTACGTTGCGGTTTACGGGTCCGGGATGCATAACTATAGCGCGCGGTTTCGTGTACGCTAACGCGGCTTCGTCTATGCCGAAATATTTTTTGTATTCGGATATGCTTGGAAACAAACCCTTTTGCTGACGCTCCAACTGAATGCGAAGCCCCATGACCGCGTCCGCGTCCGACACGGCGTCCTTTACGGAACAAGCGACCTTGCACGGCATCTTATCTATGCCGTCCGGGATCAGCGTAGACGGACCGTAAACGACCACCTCCGCGCCCATTTTGGAAAAGCCCCAAATATTGCTGCGAACTACGCGGCTATGCTTAATGTCTCCCAAAATCGCGATCTTCAGCCCTTTAAACGTGCCGTAGTGCAGCAAAACCGTAAACATGTCCAACAGCGCCTGCGTAGGATGCTCGTGCATTCCGTCGCCTGCGTTTATAATTTTAGCGCGCACATTGTCGGCAAGCAGATTTGCCGCGCCCGACGCGCTGTGGCGTATGACTATAAGGTGCGTGCTTAAGGCGTCCAACGTCCTGCCCGTGTCGATAAGGCTTTCGCCCTTCTGCACGCTGCTGTTGGCGATGGATATGCCGGTCACGTTCGCGCCCAAAAATTTCCCCGCGTTCTCGAAGCTTGTGCGCGTCCTCGTGCTGTTCTCGTAAAAAAGTGTGACGATGTTCTTACCGCGCAAGGCGTTTACGTCGACGGTCTCGTTATCCAAATCCGTTTTCATCTCCGACGCCTTTTTCATTATAAGAGAGATTTCTTCGGCGGAAAGATGCTGAATGTTAAGCAAATTTTTAAACATTTTATACCCTATACGTCTTCCGGCGTACAATTTTTATCTTTTTAATAAGCCGATCCGCCCCTTGCGCCCGCCTATCGGAATTTGCCCGCATACTTCGTGAGAGAGAGCCGGCGTACACAAGGTTCCGAGCCGGAAAGCTTTCGTCGCGGCTTCATTCGTCATTATCCCTGTTCCGGCGGCGTTATTTGCGACTGTCTTTCGCGGACAAACGCACCCTATACCCTCAAATACAGCATAAATCACATTTATAATAGCATACTTTGCGATAAAATGGAAGTGTTTTTTGTGAAAACCGCTGAAAATATGTTAC
>JAITEJ010000076.1 GCA_031282095.1 Clostridiales bacterium | reverse complement strand
CATCTTTTTGAAGATGTGATAATCGCTGCAGGACGTCAATATTCCCGTTTCCTTTAAGTCATACCGCTTGACAAGCTCGAAATCCTTCTCGTTCGCCCTTATCCAGCTTGTTATCATGGGAAAACGGTAGCCGAGTTCGCGGCATTTTTCCACCGCGAGACGATCATTCTCGGTGTATAAGAAAAATTCGCTCTGACGTATGATACCTTTAGGTCCACCCAGTTTATGTAGCAGTTTAAATATTTTCACAATATTTTCCGATGTGAAGGGCGAACAGGATTGCTGACCGTCACGAAAGGTGGTGTCGGTGATGAAAATCTCTTCAGGGGTGTTTAACGGCACGATCCGATTGTTAAACGTCACTCTCGGAACGGATCCGTATTGAAAAATGGGGCGGTAAAGTTCCGGCGTAGCCACGTCCTGCAAGTTCGGCTCGTAGCTGTGTTCCATCAGCCGGTTGAAACGCTTATTAAACTTAACGTACATAATGCTCTCGTATTCAATGATGCCGTTTGAATTTAACCGAATTTAACGGTTAGCAACACCACGCTGATATATCGTTTAGGGAAGGACCGCGTTGAACAGCCTTTCAAAAGAATTTTCTTCCCTTATAATAATTTTTGTTAAAGTTCATTGTATTCACTTGTGAATCGGTCTCCGTTTTTCTCCGGCGACGCGGCAAATCCGCACAATTCCCGCGGAATTGACTATGAACGTTCCGCAACGACCCTGAGATACGTCTTTTTCCCTTTGCGCAATATAATGCCTCTGTCCGCGGGGATAAATAATATTGCGTCAGGTGAAACTACCCTTTCTCCGTCCGCATAAAGCCCGCCTTGCTGAATCATTCGCCGTCCGTCTTTATGAAACGCTTTGCCAAAGCCTTCACTTTCTCTAAATTATGCCTTACTTGTTCTTTGGTTAACACCTTTTTTTTCTAAAGTATCAAATATTCGGGTGTCCGTTGTCTCTAAGATTTGGCTATCCCTTTGCGGTTCTTTACGCGTTTGAAAATACCTAAACCCAACGGACGGCAAGCCGATCCGCCGCCCGGCGGCTTTAAATAAGTTCCGAATTCTTCCACATTATACCATAAATCGGAAAAAAATGCAAGCCCGCCTAATTTTCGTATTCCGTGAAATGAAACGGAACGCGTTTGTCTGCAGTCTGCTTTCGTTGTACGCCGCAGTGTAAAACGCTGCCGCCGCGGGTTTGTCCGATATGCGCCGTAATGAAATCTTGCATATTTTCTTTATCGTTCTTTGTGCGGGCGTTATTTCACGCCGGTAAGCCGTACGTTTTGATCATACAGTTGCAGCGCCTCAATCATATCCGTCATATTCCCCGCCATAAACTCCGCGAGGGCATAGAGCGTGAAGCCTATGCGGTGATCCGTGACGCGCCCCTGCGGATAATTATACGTCCTTATGCGCTCGGAACGGTCTCCCGTACCCACCTGACTGCGGCGGTTTTCGCTGTATTCCTTTTCCGCTTGTGACTGAAAATGATCGTAAAGTCTGCTTTTTAACACTTTCATCGCCTTATCGCGGTTTTTCATCTGAGAGCGCTCGTCCTCGCATGTGACCACTAAGCCGGTGGGCAGATGAGTTATGCGAATGGCCGATTCGGTCTTATTGACGTGCTGCCCTCCCGCGCCGCCGGAGCGGTAGGTGTCGATTTTCAAATCCTTTTCGTTTATTACGACTTCAACGTCCTCTACCTCGGGCAGCACCGCCACCGTGACGGTGGACGTGTGAATGCGCCCCTGGGCTTCCGTCGCAGGTACGCGCTGAACGCGGTGAACGCCGCTCTCGTACTTCAGCTTACTATATGCGCCCTTACCCATAATCATGAACACCACTTCTTTGACGCCGCCGAGTTCGGTGACGTTCATATTTATCTCCTCGGTTTTCCAGCGGTTGATTTCCGCGTAACGCATATACATCTTCATCAGCTCGGTTCCGAAAAGCCCCGCTTCGTCGCCGCCCGCGCCCGCGCGTATTTCGATGACAACATTGTTATCGTCTTTCGGATCCTTGGGGAGTAACATGATTTTGAGACTTTTCTCCGCATCCTCAAGGGCTTTCGTTAAAGCGGCTATTTCTTCGCTGATGAACTCTTTCATCTCTCCGTCGGTTTCACCGCGTGCGAGTTCGAGATCGGACAACTCCGATTTAAGTTTAAGAAACGCGTCATAAGCGTCCGCGGTTTCGGTAAGCGCGGAACGCTCTTTCATTAATTTACGCCACGTTTCTTGCTCCGCGATGATTTCGGGTTTGCCGATTTCCTCCGTCAAAACGGCATATCTTGCTTTTATTGCATCTAATTTGTCAAACAAAACGGAATACCTCTCCTATATTTTTTCCGAACGGCGCGCCGTCATGACCTTACGCCCTGCGCGCATCAAATTACGCTTTAAGCACTGTCAAAAATCTGTCGCTTTCATCACAGCATTTGACGGCTTCCGCGAAAAAGCCCTATGCGGAAAGCAATTCCGCCGAAGAATTTGCCTGCTCCGCACCGGCCTTTATAAGTAATACGCCGCCGTCTATTTACACCTTACGGGCTGTCAAAAACCTGTCGATTCCCTCATAATCTTTTATGACTTCGACAGAGAAGCCTTGCGCGGAAAGCAACTCCGCCGCGGCGTTTGCCTGCCCCGCACCAGCCTGTATCAGTAATACGCCGCCGTCTAGTTACACCTTGCGGGCTGGCAAAAACCTGTCGATTCCCTCAGAATCTGTTATGACTTCGA
>JAITEJ010000051.1 GCA_031282095.1 Clostridiales bacterium | reverse complement strand
CATATGCGACCTCGCGGCAATCCGGCGGTTATCTTATGTACGACCTCGCGGCAATCCGGCGGTTATCTTATATGCGACCTCGCGGCAATCCGGCGGTTATCTTATGTACGACCTCGCGGCAATCCGGCGGTTATCTTATGTACGACCTCGCGGGGAAATCCGGCGGTTATCTTATGTACGACCTCGCGGGGAAATCCGGCGGTTATCTTATGTACGACCTCGCGGCAATCCGGCGGTTATCTTATGTACGACCTCGCGGCAATCCGGCGGTTATTTTATATGCGACCTCGCGGCAATCCGGCGCATTTAAGGCAAGCCGAACCGTGAACGTAGGGCTGCTTTTATCATAAATCCGTATTCAACGGGTTGCGGCACATATTGAAATTTTTTCCTGTGGCTCAATGCTTTTGCCGCTAAATCTCATTTTTGCGCCGTTTGGGAAAGGCGGCGTAAAACTTGAGTATTTTCCGCCTTAAAATTCGGAGTTTAATTTTAAAAAGATAAGAAAACCGTATTGCTGAGAATTTAAACGTTGCGAACGGATCGCACCTCAGAGGTTATTTTCTTCCGCTGTCAAAACTGTCTTTAATTTTTATATCATCGTTCCGGATAACCGTTCAGACTATATCGGCATTTATTTTATTTGATGCAGGTTAATTTAATTACAAACGGACAAGAATAGTAAAAATTTATGACTTAAACCGCTTGACAAAAACTGTCGCATTATGTATCATATATCACAAAGTAAAGGTTACCCCTTTCACCGCGCCGAAACGACGGCAGGCGGTTGTCGGTGTCAATTCTCGGACGTTGAATCAATGTCCTTAAATTGTGTGCGGGTAGCTTTTGCTCCCGTTTTTTTTATTTGATAAACGGAATTGAAAAGACGGCGAATATAAATTTATAAACTATTCGGCGGCATGTCGAAATAATTTTTGAGATGCGTAGAGGAAAAAACGCGTCGATCGGGAGGATACCGCTATCAATAACAGCGTTAAAAATCTGCAAGCTAACGAACAAATCAGGGATCGCGAGGTTAGAGTTATCGCCGCCGACGGCGCAATGCTTGGCGTTATGTCCGCTTACGACGCTATTCGTTTGGCGGAGAGTTCTAATTTGGATTTAGTTAAAATCAATCCGACCGCCGTTCCGCCCGTGTGCAAAATCATGGACTACGGCAAGTACAAGTTTGAGCAGTCCAAAAAGGATAAGGAAGCGCGCAAAAATCAGAAGGTCGTCGAGCTTAAAGAGCTTTATTTATCCGCGACGATAGATACGGGCGATTTAAGGGTTAAGGCTAAGGCGGCGCAGGGTTTTCTGCAGGCGGGCGATAAGGTACGCGCTTCCATTCGTTTAAAGGGCAGACAGCAGGCTCATCCGGAAGTGGCTATGAAAGTAATGAGCGACTTTTTCGAGTTGATAGCGCCTTACGGTCAAAAGGAAAAGGAACCCGTCTTGGAAGGCAGAACGATTGCGTTTATCGTTACGCCTCTCGTGAAAAAGTAAAAAACCGACCGAGGGTTTCTTCGGGCAAATAAAGCTATTACCGCGCGTAGGCTTCGCACTCTCAGGAGAATTTACGCGGGCGCAATTACAAGGAGGATTAATATGCCTAAGCAAAAAACACACAGCGGCGCGAAAAAGCGTTTCGCGATTACGGGAAACGGCTTGATTAAGAAGAATAAGCAAAATAAAAACCATATTCTTACTAAGAAAGATACCAAAAGAAAACGTAGGTTGCGTAAGGGCGGCTACGTCAATGAAACACAAGCGGCTACCATCAGAAAAAAACTGATGCCGTACGACTGATTCGGGAGGGATTTGAATTATGAGAATTAAAAGAAGCGTCAATGCGGCGAAAAAACGCAGAAAAATATTAAAGTTAGCAAAAGGTTATTTCGGAAGCAAGTCTAAGCTTTACAGAATAGCGCGTCAAGCGGTCATGAAGTCGCAAGCGTACGCGTTCGTCGGCAGAAAAAGGAAGAAACGCGATTTCCGTCAGCTTTGGATCGCCAGAATCAACGCCGGCGCGAGACTGAACGAGTTGAGCTACAGCCGCCTGATGTTCGGGCTTAAAACCGCCGGAATAACGCTTAACCGCAAAATTTTGGCGGATATGGCGGTAAACGACGCGGCGGGCTTTTCCGCGATTTGCGCCGAGGCGAAAACCGCGCTTGCCGGCAAATAAAAGGCGCACGGATTTTTCCGCGCGCATAGGAACGTGTTTAAGACACTTCCCCGCGGCATTCGACAGTTCCGCAAGGGAAGTGTTTTTATTTGCGGCAAGACAAAAAGCGTATGGCTGTCATATAGGGAGAAACTTGATAAAACGATGATTATAACATCTGTTTCTAACGATAAAATACGATTTCTGCGTAAATTAAAGGAAAAGAAATATCGGGCGGAGACGGGGCTTACCCTGGTTGAGGGCGGAAACGCCGTGCGCGATTTGCCGGAATCCGCGGATGTGCTTTGCTTGGTTACGACCGCGGCGAGAGCGGGCGAGTTCGGTCCGCTTGCCTTGAAGTTCGGCGACGCGGAAATTTTGACGGTGTCCGACGGCGTCATGGACGCGCTTTCCGAAACGGAGTCTCCCTACGGCGTTATCGCGGCGGTAAGGACGGCGTTCGCGCCGTTCGGGCTTCCCGCAAGCGACGCGTTGCTGTTGGACGGCGTAGCGGATTCGGGAAATTTAGGCACCGTTCTGCGAACGGCCGCGGCGTGCGGTTTTGAAGACGTTTATCTGTTTAACACCGCCGACGTTTTTGCGCCTAAAGTCGTACGCGCATCAATGGGAGCGGTTTTTCAGCTTAAAATACGTGAGGTCAATCTCGGGGAAGCGACGGAATTGCTGCAAAAAACCGACGGCGCAGCTCTCGATATGAGCGGAAAGAGCCTTTTTGAAACGGTGTTGGGCAAATCGGTAACCCTCGTTTTGGGCGGCGAGGCGCACGGTATAAGCGAAGCGGTGCTTACGTCATGCAAGCGGGTGGTATCCCTGCCGATGAAGCGCATGGAATCCCTTAACGCGGGCGTCGCCGCCGGTGTGGCGATGTACGAGGTTTTCAGACGGCGCGGTTGAACAACGGCTTGTT
>JAITEJ010000024.1 GCA_031282095.1 Clostridiales bacterium | reverse complement strand
AAATGATTTAGGGTCAATCGTTAAAGGAATACGCAACAAGTAATTTGGATCGGTGTGCATTGTAAGCGATGAATTATTATAGCAATATTTTACAAGAAAAACGTTACACAAATGCGAGTGCAAAAGTCCAACGATATAGTGGCACATTTTGGGGTCACCGTCCGTAAAAACAGTAACAGTTTCAGTAGCTTCCAGTTTTCCTGCAAAACTGGCAATTATACCAGCCTCAGCACTATAAATGTTTTGTATAAATACTTGATTACCAATAGTCGGAACCGAAATATGCTTAAAACCAAATTTGCGTATGTCTTTTCCCGCTATCGCTGTTTCAGACTTTGAGCGACCTCTACCAACATATCCCGTTACTTTATCCTTTAACTTTTGGTAAGTGTTATTAAGCTTATTGTAAATATTAAAGTCCTCTTGATTTTCAAAGAGTGTTATTTCGTCTGTATAAAAGGACTGCGAGATAGAGATTTGTTTCTCAAAATGCCCATCTATCAAACGAAAAAACTCAATTTCGTTATCTTTGTCAAAACAATTTTGCATTGTTAAAACAATTTGCTCGCCCCTAACTTCCTTAAAATATTTACCTATATCAATAATCGAAATTATACTTTTCTCTTTGAGCATGGTTTTTCTTAGCAAAGCGTAGCTTGAGATATGTAAAAAGTTTTTGGGGATAATATACGAAATGACACCGTTAGGTTTAACCAACTCAAAGGCTCTATACAAAGCTGCTATAAAAAGGTTACTTCCTGCGTCCTTAACGTTTCTAAGAAATAAATACTCGCTAGTATTGATGTTAATATCTTTTGACAAAGGAACATACGGAGGATTGCCAATCACATAATCTGCAGGTTTCTTTAGCCCAAGAGATTTAAGCGTTGTTACACCCATTTTAGATATGGTATCTAATTTTTTTATGCTTTCTAATCCCGTAAGTTCTTTGCTTAGTACAACAGCCTTTTTGTCAAGGTCAGCCCCGTAAACGTTTTTAACTCCAAATATTTTGGCAGAATACAAAAAACTCCCTGTGCCGCAACAGGCATCAATGACCGTTGCTGTCGTAGGAATATTTAGAAATTCAACAATACTTTTTGCTAATCCTATATCCGTATTAAAAATGCCATTTTCTTTTTTGTAGTCCGAGTTAAGCATTTTTTCGTACTGCTTTGTTTGTGTGTTAAAATCATTTACTGTAAGCATAGACACTTAACTCCTTTGCATACTATTTTACACATATAATATAACACATTGAACCTTATAAGTCAAAGTTTTGGCATAAAAATTTTATCTCAAGCGTTTGTGATATTGTCACATGTAGGCGTTAATATTGCCCGTTCATTATATAGAATAATCGTATTATAGCGTATAGGTACTCTTTGGGAAAAAAAATAACAAAGCAGAGCGCTTGTTAATTGCGGATTGCTTATATTTACGCTCCCTCTCTGAATCGGCAAACGGGTCTCCGATCCTTGTGAAATGTTCTTCCTTAATTTCTTTAATGACGGCGGTTCGCCTCTTTTATGCCATTTTACCGTCTGCGCCGATACGCCCCAGGTTAATAACGGTTTTACGGATTAGTCGCGTATCTTTTTTACGAACAATTTCACAAAATGCCGACACCATAATAGGCATCGTTTTTATTTAAACGAATTCAAACGTATTTTCATAAGATTCGGACGCCTTTGACCGCCGGAACGCCGTGAGCGGATGAAAATCTCACTTTACAAAAATTTTACGAAAATTATAGACCGCCTTGCTGTTAAATATTTCGACAAAACGCTAAACTTAAAGTAAATTCAAACACAAGGAGATCATCGTTCATGAAAAAAAGAAATTATCTGCTGTCGATTGCGTTTTGCGCTCTTTTAGTAGTTGCCGCGGCGGCGTTAGCGGGGTGTAATAAGCGGAGCTTCGATGCCGCCAAGCCTATCACCGTAGTCGCCAGAGAGGACGGGAGCGGCACAAAGACCGCGTTTATGGAAATTATCGGATTGAAAGGCAAAGCCGATCCTTCCGGTACGGTCATTATGGCGGGAACCGCGGGAGTGCTTGCCGAGGTGGACGGAAACCTTTACTCAATCGCGTACGAATCATTGGGATATGTCACGGACAGCGTTAAAAAGCTGAAAGTGGACGGAGTGGAGGCTACGATCGCCAACATCAAAAACGGTACGTATAAGATTGCGCGCCCGTTGAGCATAGTGTATAAGGACGCCTCGATCGCATCGGGCGCAAACCTGGCGTTTTATACCTTTTTGGAAAGCGCGGACGCCCAAGACATAATTTCGACCGGAGGCTATGTGAGCATCAAAGACGGCGCGCCCGCTTACGCTTCGGAAAATCCGTCGGGTTTATCGGGCGCTGTCGATATATCGGGTTCCACGTCGCTTCAGCCCCTTATGATTAAACTTGCGGAAAAGTTTGAAGACATACATAAAAACGTTACCGTACGGGTCACCGGCGGCGGCAGCGGCACCGGATATCAAAACGCGGAAAACGGAACGAGCAATTTCGGCATGATAAGCGAGGAATTCAACCAAACCAAAGCCCCGTCCTGCGTAATCATGACCGTGGCGAAGGACGGAATCGCCGTTATAGTCCATAAAAACAACACTTTCGACAACATTACGTTGGCGCAATTAAAAAATATCTACGATGCGGATCAGGATGCAAGCGCGAAAATCAAAGTTTGGAACGACCTTAATCAAGCTTAACCGCGGCAATGACATAAAACAGCGATACACTGTTCGACGGTCGGTTTACCATAACGATATTATGCCGAATCATTCTATTCGTCGTATCTTTTATTTATTGAATTGCCGTAATTGACGGAAAAAACGCATTACCGCAAGAAATCGGAAAATACATCCGATTTTTTGCGATACTGCGGAGTTTTAAGGACGAGACATGATAAGGATATTCAAATTTATACAAGCGCGCGAAACGCTTATGAAAATTATCTTCGCCGCCGCGGCGTTTTTTTCACTCGCGGCGCTCGCGGCGATTACGGTATTTCTGCTGGCAAACGGCATCCCTTTTATAGCGGAAACCGGCTTCGCGAAAATGCTGTTCGGTTACAAATGGGCGCCGATAGCGGATCAGCCCGCGTTCGGAATATTTCCTATGCTGGCAACGTCGGTATACGTCACCGCCCTATCCGTAGTTTTCGGCGGATTTATAGGACTGTTTACCGCCGTCTGTCTGTATAAGTTTTTCCCGAAACACGCGGTCGGAACGGTGAAGCAAATCGTAAATCTGCTGGCGGGGATACCGTCCGTGGTATTCGGTCTGTTCGGTTTAAAATTTATCGTGCCTTTTTTGCGCGACAATATATCGCCTACCGGTTCCGGCTATGGGATACTCGCGGCGTCCGTCGTACTGACGATTATGATCCTGCCAACCGTGATAAGCGTAAGCCTGAACGCATTGGAAAGCGTCCCGAATTCTTATTTCGAGGGGGCTTTGGCGTTGGGGGCGACAAAAGAGCAGGCGGTGTTCCGCGTCATGCTTCCCGCCGCGAAGAGCGGAGTTCTGGCGTCGATCGTACTTTCCGCCGGGCGCGCCGTCGGGGAAACAATGGCGGTTATAATGGTGATAGGGGGCAGTCCCGAAATGCCGGAGGGACTGTTTCAGAGCGTCAGAACGCTTACGTCAAATATCGCTATGGGTGCGACGGAGCTTTCCGGAAAACCGCGCGAGGCGCTCATCGCGACGGGCGTGGTGTTGTTTGCGTTTACGCTGATACTGAACGTCGGCTTCGGATTAATCAGAAGGGATAATAAGCCGCGCGGCTATAAACTTAAAGCCGCGGACAATGCGGACGCGTCCGACGAATTCTCCGCAATCCGAACGGAAACACCCGCTTCGTCCGTAATGACGAAAACCGTATACGCCGAAAAGAAAACTACCGGGCGGTATAAGATATTAAAGCATTGCGGAAGCGCCGCCGCCGCGACGACACTTGCCGCGCTGTTCGGCGTTATCATCTATATACTTATATCGGGTATTCCGCACTTAAGCTTTAATTTCCTGTTCGGCAAGTATACCGGCTCGAATCCGACTCTCGCGCCGGCGCTGTCGGGGACATTGATGCTCCTCGTCGCAGCCTTGGGGATCGCCGTGCCGATAGGTATAGCGACCGCCGTTTTTCTGACCGAGTACGCCGCGCAAAGAAAAGGGATCGTTAAGTTAATACGCCTGGCGGTCGAAACGCTGGCGGGAATACCGAGCATAATATACGGCTTGTTCGGATATTTGGTATTCGTAGTCGAAATGGGACTCGGTTACTCGCTGCTGGGCGGCGGAATAACGTTGGCAATTATGATACTTCCCGTAATTATCCGCTCCGCGGAGGAAAGTCTGCTCTCCGTACCTAAGGAGCTCAAAGAAGCGAGTTACGCGTTGGGCGCAAGAAAGGTGCGCACGATATTCGGGGTAATACTGCCGTCGGCGGCATCGGGTATACTGACCTCCGTAGTGCTTGCGGCGGGACGCGTGATTTCCGAAAGCGCCGTATTGATATTGACCGTCGGAATGCTGGTAAACAAAATGCCGGAAAACTTCTTTTTCCCGGGAACCTCTTTAGCGCTGAACGTCTACTTTTTCGGGAGCCAGGGCTATCCGAAACAAGCCGCCGCAACGGGCGCGGCGTTGCTTATAATCGTCATATGTATCAATTTGACCGCGGGGCTTTTGGAAAAGAGATTAAACAAAATAAAAATATGAGAACTCGCCTCGGCGTCGACTTTAAGCTTGGAGCCGGAACGCGTTTCCGACCGGACAAAACCGGCGACATAACGCCGTTGCTCCCGGCTTGCTTTAATAATATACCTCATGTTCCGCCGATGGTACAACGCGCACTTTACCGCGCACGACCGCGCCGCTTAAGGGCGAATTCAGAGAATAACCCTTTAAGCATATCGCAATATACGGCTAAATTTATAAACGTTTTGCGTACGCGCGAGGCTTTGTATCACGGTCCTTATATAAATGGTAAGTTAACGCCGTTCGATATTTTGCGTATGCAATAAACTCTGTATCACGACCTCTATATAAGCGGCGAGTTAACGCTGTTCGATATTTTGCGTACGCGCGAGGCTCTGTATCACGACCTCTATATAAGCGGCGAGTTAACGCCGTTCGATATTTTGCGTACGCAATAAACTCTGTATCACGACCTCTATATAAGCGGTGAGTTAGCGCCGTTCGATATTTTGCGTATGCAGAAACTCTGTATCACGGCACATCATACGGCGCGTACGCCGCGCCGCCGAGGAGCGGATTAAAACAATACCGCAATAACAACGACGTGTACGGTTATCTTACCCGCGTTTTGTGCGGTTGTGCGGCAAAAGGATTAAATAAATATGAACGAACTTTTTTCGGAGCAATTCGACATACGTGTACGAAACTGCAACCTGTATTACGGCGCGCTGCACGCTCTCAAAGATGTGAACGCGAATATCGCTCAAAACGAGATTACGGCGCTTATCGGACCTTCGGGGTGCGGTAAGTCCACGTTTTTAAAGACGCTTAACCGCATGAACGACCTTGTGGAAAATTGCAAAACCACGGGTGAATTTCTGATAGGCGGCAAGGACATTTACGATAAAAATCTGGATGTAAACCTTTTGCGTAAAGCCGTAGGCATGGTGTTCCAAAAGCCCAATCCGTTTCCCATGAGCGTATTCGATAATATCGCGTTCGGTCCGCGCACGTTTGGCATACGTAAAAAATCGGAGCTTTCCGACATTGTGGAACAGTCGCTGAAGTCCGCGGCTATGTGGGACGAGCTTAAAGACCGCCTTCATAAATCGGCTTTGGGTCTTTCGGGCGGGCAGCAGCA
>JAITEJ010000157.1 GCA_031282095.1 Clostridiales bacterium | reverse complement strand
CCACATCCTTGTCGTAAATACCGTGAATGGCGCTTGTTTCCGCGGGAATTTTCCGTCCCGGGTTTATAAGCGTGCTGAAAGTTTCCACGATTTTGCCGTTTACCATCTTGCACGCGCCGAGCTGAACGGGTACGTCGGACTCAAATGTCCCGGTCGTTTCAAAGTCGAACACGACAAAGGTCCTGCCGGCGAGATACGCCGGGGTCTCCGTAACGAAAAGCTCCTCGTCAAACAAACTGCTTTGAGAATATTCCTCGTATTTTTGGGGTTTTATCAGCGAATAATTTCGGCTCTCGCCCTTTATATTGCGGCGCGGCGTAATATCGGAAAAATCAACGTCCGCATACCACGCGGCGTCCGGGCGGAACGCCAACAAACCGTCGCGCTGCCTGCGGTACGCGCTGCCCGTCGCAACGATAACGTCGCCGTCCTTAAGCTTTTCTATATCGGAGTCGGGATTGTCGCGGTAAACGACGCATTCGATAGTGTCGGTGGTGTCGTCAAGCGTCCACTTATAAAAGTGTGTAAATTCCTTTATTTCCACTTCAAATTTGCCTACTTTTTTCTTGACGGGTACCTCCGGATTATATTCCGCGTTTTTGAACGAGTTTTTCTGAAAATTGCTCACCGTACCCGCCACGGACACGGACGCGCCGCGCTCCGTCGGCTGCGATACGGTTTTTATTTGCACGGGAAAAAAGTTAATGCCGGCTGAGCGCTTCATCTTGCTGCCGAAAATCATCTCTCCGAAACTCCTGGGCTTTACAAATGTATCTCCGACAACAAAAACCGACCCCTTATCAAGACCCGGCGAGGAAACGTCGGACGAGTCGTCCATTCTCTCCGTAACTTCGACAAAGCAATTCAAACAAAAGCATTTTTCAAGATATCGCTTTAAGCGGTTCTCAATATCGGAGGCCATAAAAATTTTATATATCGAAGTCGCGGCGGATATTTTTATCTTTGCGAAGTTCTCCCCCATATCAACCGCCAAATCGTCGTTCCGCAGTTCCGGCAGAACTATCTTGTGGTTTTCGGCGAGATATTCGATTACCTTGTTCCCGACCACCCCGCTGTCGGCGTAGGAACGTATGAACCTTATGTCACAGTTAACGCCGGAGTACATTTCTTTTACCGCATTTTCAATCTCGGTCTTTCCCGCGTTATCTATTATATCGTCATTTTTACGCACGGACGCGGATTTTTTCGCGCCCTTTTCCGGCGTCGTCTCCGCCGTCTTTTTTACGTCGCCCTCAGCGGACGGAAACAGAAAATTTATCTTTAAAAGCCGTTCCGCGGAGATGTAATAAGCGGAATTAAGGCGCAAAAAGGCATACCTGTTTCCGGTTTTCTCATTGAGCTTTTTCATAAATTCCGTCATCTTATGTCATATCCCTTTTGTAATTACTCTAAAGCGTGTATTCCTCCGCCAACCTTAAAAGCTCGGGGAGTATGTCCGCGTTATTCACGGTTTTCAGTTTTTTGCCGCGCAAAAACAGCAAGGAATGCTCCTTACCGCCGCAAACTCCGAGGTCCGCATGTTCGGATTCTCCTATGCCGTTTACGACGCAACCCATAACGGCGATTTTTAACGGCTTTTTTAAGCCCTTAACCGTCTCATAAACGCGTTCCGCCAGCTCGGCGACATCTATTTCCGTACGTCCGCACATCGGGCACGACGCCACTTCCGGCATATCGCGGCGCAGTCCCAACGAATTAAGCAGCAATCGACCCGCTTCTATCTCTTTCACAGGATCTCCGCTGAGAGAAATGCGGATCGTGTCCCCTATGCCGTCCAAGAGAAGCGCGCCCAAACATGCCGACGACTTAATCAAGCCCGGCACGGCTATGCCCGCCTCCGTGACGCCTAAATGCAGCGGATATTCCGTGCATTCGGCGAGTATTCGGTTGGCGTCCAAAGTGACGCGCACATCGGACGACTTGACGGATATGACCGTATTGTAAAAGCCGGCGTCCTCTAAAAGGCGAACGTGCGTCAGCGCGGCTTCCGCAAGCGCCTGAGCCGGCGGAAGACGTTTCAATTTTATCGGAAGAGAACCGGCGTTGACGCCTATGCGTATGGGAATACCGCGCTCGTTCAGCGCGTCCGCAACTGTTCTTACATTGTCAGCGCCGCCGATATTTCCGGGATTTATACGGATTTTATCAACAAAATCAACGGACTTCAATGCGAGTTTATGATCGAAATGTACATCCGCGACCAAAGGTATCTCCGTTTGGCGGCGTATTTCCTTTAACGCCGACGCTGCTTTCATATCAGGCACGGCCATGCGCACCAAATCCGCTCCCGCCTCTTTGAGCGCGTTAATCTGCGCGGCAGTCTTATCTATGTCGTGTGTCGGCGTATTCGTCATGCTTTGCACGCTGACGGGAGCGCCGCCGCCTATTTTGAGCTCCCCGACCTTTATCTGCCTCGTCGTTTTATTGTGACGATTGTCCCCGTTAGGATGACGATAAATTTTCGTTTCCGATAAACCGTGACCTTCTTCTCTCATCTATGACCCCAAATCGAACTTACCGAACGGCAAAAATTTGATTCCGTCAGACCGTAACCTTAAGCTCTCGTCCACAGCCTTAAGCCGAACTTACCAAATTGAAAACATCCAAAAACACCACCAGTAATATCAGCAAAACAAGTCCCACCGCATGAATTACCGCTTCAATTTTTCGCGGAACAGGCTTCTTAAATATCATTTCTATCAACGTAAACACCATTCTCGAACCGTCGAGCGCGGGAAACGGCAGTAAATTCATGACCGCCAGATTTGCCGAAAGCATACAAAGCGCCCACATAAAGCCGTGGAAGCCCGCCTTAGAAACCTCCGCGACGGTACGCACGGCGGTTATGGTTCCGCCGGCCCCCGATAACGCCGCCTTACCCATCACGAGCGCGCCCAACATCGCCAAAATCTTAAAGACGAGGAAGAAGGCGTAGGGAAAAGCGCGCCCTAACGCACTGAAAAACGGCAGTTTGACGTATGCCAGACCTTGACTTATTCCGAAACCGTAAGAAGCTTCGATTACGGTGTCCGTGACGTTTCCCTCTTCGTCATAAATGTTTTTTTCAAAGGTAAAATCGGCTTTATGCGCGGTAAATTCAACAATCCTTGCCGAGGTTATGTTCCCGTCCGCATCAAAAGTATGCCGCAGAACCTTAAAGCGCGCCGTTTCTCCGGCTTTTGCGAATGCGTCCGCAACGTCCTCGGGCATCAATATCTGCGTCAGACGACCGTCTATGGACATCACCGCGTCGCCGTATTGAAAGGTGCCTTCCGCATATGCCGCTCCGTCCTCGTGAACGGCTACAATTACGGGCAGAGGCTGCCCGTAAATGCCGAAGAACAACGCTATTATAAAAATTCCTGAAAGAAAATTAAAAACCGCGCCCGCCGCCTGCACTATCAGGCGTTTCCACGGCTTTTGGTTGTTGAACGAACGGGGATCATCCAAGCTTTCGTCTTCGCCGTGAAAGGCGCAAAAACCGCCTATCGGCAGAAGGCGTACGGAAAAAATTTCTCCCGTTTCTTTCGAGGTATGCTTAAAAAGCTTAGGTCCGAAGCCTATAGCGAATTCGTCTATTTTGAATCCCAAAGCCTTGCCCGCGATATAATGACCGAACTCGTGTATTATAATCATAATCATCAGCCCCACGAGGGCGACGAGTATGAACCCGATATTAGTCATTACGCTTGCAAATGTTGCGGAAAGAGCAGAACTCATTTTTTTCTCCGTCAGTAAAGATTTGAGGCGCCAACGCCTTTTTGTTTACGACACACATAAATGCGGCGTATGCGCGCCTTAAGGTTACAGAGGTCAAGCGGATTTATGTGAAACAAGACGCACATAAACGCGACGTATGCGCGCCTTAAGCGTTCGGATAATTATATGTAATAAGTATATTGTTCGACTTCGTTTATAATTCGGAGTAATTGCTCCGAATCGCCGTATTTTTCTCCCGAAAAGCGGTTCAACGCCTTTTCCACCAAAACCGGTATGTCCGTAAAGCCTATTTTCCTTTGCAGAAACAGTTCTACGGCGGCGCCGTCGGACGCGCATAAGACCGCCGGAGCGGCTCCTCCCGCCTTTGCCGCCGAAATTGCCAAATTCAAGCATGAAAAACGCTGCAAGTCGGGTTTTTCAAAACTGAGAAAACCTATCTTTGAGAAGTCCAGCGCTGCAGGAAGCCCCTCCGCGCGGTCGGGATATGTAAGGGCGTACCGTATCGGCAGCCGCATATCCGGCAATGCCAACATGGCTATAACGGCGTTGTCCGCGAATTCCACCGCGGAGTGGACTATCCCTTCGCGGTGTATGACGACATCTATTTTCTCGGGGGCCACGGAGAACAACCTCATCGCTTCTATGAATTCCAAACCCTTATTCATAAGACTCGCGCTGTCCACGGTAACCTTTTTGCCCATGCGCCACACGGGATGCGCCAACGCCTCTTCGGGGGTGACGTTTTTAAGCCGATCCGCGGTAAAATCGCGAAACGCTCCGCCGCTTGCCGTGAGTATAATCCTTTTCGGAGCGTTGCCGTGCGCGCCCCGCAGACATTGAAAGATCGCGGAATGCTCGCTGTCCACGGGTATTATTTCACCCCCGCAACGCGCCGCCGCATCCATGATAAAGTCCCCCGCCGAAACCAACGACTCCTTATTGGCAAGCGCCAGCGTCTTTCCCGCTTTTAACGCGGCAATCGCCGGGTTTATTCCTCCCAAACCCGATGACGCCAACAAAACCGTGCCGGCTTCGGGCAGCGAGGCAAGCTCCTCGTTTGACGCCGCGAATTCGGGGGGCTTAACGCCTTTCTTCAATGTCAGCCCGTCAAGGAAGCTTTTACGCTCTGCCGCGCCGGCATTCGCCAAAGTCTCTGAATATATGTACCGCGGCGCGAACTCGTTTATTTGCTCCGCAAAAAGGCTGAGATTACCGCCGCATGACAACGCGATAACGCGGACGCCTATGCCTGTGCGTATAACATCCAAGGACTGTCCGCCGACTGAGCCCGTACTCCCTATGATGACCGCGTTTTTGATTTGCGACATGGCTTATTACAGTGCGTACGCTATCGGTATCGCGACGTTGAAGAAAATTACGGTGAACATTATGCTGTCTATCCGGTCGATTATACCCCCGTGTCCGGGAAAAACGGATCCGAAATCCTTTAATCCCAACGCGCGTTTCAATTTACTGCCCGCTAAGTCGCCTAGCAATCCCACCACTGCGGAAAGCGCGCCGAGCGCCCCGAAAATGAATCCGTCGGCAACCATACTGTCCGTAAACGAAACAAAACCCACATCAATGACCTTGAACAAATCAAAAAGAATAAAGACCGCTACAGCCGCCAAAATTCCGCCGAAAAGAGAGCCCACCGCGCCCGAAACGGTCTTTTTCGGGCTTATTTTGGGGCAAAGCTTGGGTCCTTTGACAAGGCTTCCGACATAGTAGGCAAGCGTATCCGCCATAATCGGGAATGATATCGCCATTACCAGTATCACCACCGCGTTGTAGTAGCGCGTAAGTATCGCCGTCGCTAACGTAAACATGAACGGATAAATCATAATGAATACCGTTATGCCCAAATCCTCCGCCGTTTTAAGGCGGGGGCTTCGGTTTTCAATGTCGAAAGGGTTGTAACCTTCGCTGCGTTTAGGCGCGGCGGTTTCGGAAAACGTAAACATAACCAACGCGACGACCGCGCTCACCATGAACGCCACGATCATGCCGCGCGCGTCAAAAAAGTAATATGCGGGATATCCCGCGACCGCAAACAGCAACACGGGCGCACGGAAAGGATAGCGCCCGCTTTTCTTGAATGCGGAAAGCATCTCGCATGCCGCCGTTACCGCGAAAAGCAGCATGAGAATATCCGCCGCCACGGAACTGTACGCGACCGACAGCCACAGAATAAAGATTACTATCCCTATTAAAATCAACGCGGTTACGGTTCTTATAAGAAACCCTCTCATAACTTTTACAACTCCTTCCTAAACGGCTTTAAGGCGGATTTTTATGACTTTTATAATATGCCGGCATCCGACCATACATTCCTTAGGCGATTAGTCTGCACAACTGATGGAAACCCGAATAAGAGGATTCGGACTATACCGGTTTTTACGGCTTATATTCCTCTCTCCGCTGAGACAGTCGGATTAATAAGGCAAGTATTCGACATTTATGCCGTACGGCAATTTCCGCCCTTAAACCGCGCCGAACTTTCTTTTACGGCGGTTGAATTCCTCTAAAACGGCGGTCACCTTTTCGCCGTCCATGTCCGGCCAAAGCGTGTCCAGAAAAACCAATTCCGCATATGCCGCCTGATACAGCATAAAATTACTCAGCCGCATTTCCCCGGC
>JAITEJ010000144.1 GCA_031282095.1 Clostridiales bacterium | reverse complement strand
TCCCGAAAAGCGTCCGTCGGTAATGAGCGCGACATCCCGGTCAAGTCCCATTCCCGCCAGTGCGGAGGTGGGAGAAAGCATTTCCCTCATACCCGGTCCTCCCTTGGCGCCTTCATAGCGTATGACAAGAACATCTCCTTTTTTTACCGAGCCGTTCATGATTGACATGTAAGCGGCTTCCTCACCGTCGAATACACGCGCGCGCCCCGTAAATTTTAACATCGACGGATCCACCGCGCTGCGTTTAACCACCGCGCCTCCCGGCGCGAGGTTTCCGAACAGCACCGCAAGCCCGCCCGTCTCCGAATAAGGATTATCGACGGCGCGAATTACTCCGCCGTCCGTCACGGCGGCGCCGATAAGGTTTTCCTTCATCGTTTTGCCCGTGACCGTGAGAACCTCCGCATCCAGCAAACCCGCCTTTTCAAGTTCGCTCATAAGAGCGTACATTCCGCCCGCGCGGTACAAATCCTGAACGTGGTGTTTTCCCGCCGGCGCAAGTTTGCAAAGGGTAGGCGTACGCGCGCTGATTTCGTTTACGGTCTTAAGTTCCAGTTCAAAGCCGCATTCCGAGGCTATCGCGCCTAAATGCAAAACCGTGTTGGTGGAACATCCCAATGCCATATCGGCGGTCAGCGCGTTTTTGAAAGAACGCTCGTTTATTATGTCGCGCGCGGTAATATTCTTTTTGAGCAGTTCGGTGATTTGCAAACCCGATCGTTTGGCAAGGCGTATGCGCTCGGAATAGACCGCGGGTACGGTACCGTTGCCGGGCAGCGCGACGCCTATCGCCTCACATAGACAGTTCATGGAATTCGCCGTGAACATACCCGAACAGGAACCGCAGGTAGGGCAGGCAAAATCCTCAATATCCCTCAATTCCCTCTCCGTGATTTTGCCCGCCGCATATGCGCCTACTCCCTCAAATACGCTGTTCAAATCTGTATATTCGCATGATAAATCCGTCGTTTTACCGCTATTTACGGAAAGCATAGGTCCGCCCGAAACGAATATGCAAGGCAGATTGAGCCTTGCCGCCGCCATAAGCATACCCGGCACGATTTTGTCGCAATTCGGTATGAACACAAGCGCGTCAAAGCAATGCGCGCGCGCCATACACTCAACCGTGTCCGCGATAAGCTCCCGCGAGGCAAGAGAATATTTCATGCCCGAATGCCCCATCGCTATGCCGTCGCATATGCCTATCGTATTAAATTCAAACGGCACCGCGCCGCCCGCTATTATGCCCTCTTTGACGGCTTTAGAGATTCGGTCCAAATGTATATGTCCGGGAACTATCTCGTTCCACGAGTTAACGACGCCTATAAAAGGCTTTTTCAATTCGTCGTCCGTCAAACCCAACGCCTTAAGCAACGCTCTTTGCGGAGCGGCGGTCGTTTCTTTTTTTATTGTATCGCTGTTCATTTTTCCGTTTTATCCTTTTTGCCTTTCGATAAGATATGAGAGCCTTAAAGCGGTTCCCGCCTGAGCCCTGCAATAAATCCGCTTGCATATAACGCGTCGTCTTATTTTTTAGGACTGCGCTTGCGTTCGGCGCATAGATCTCCGCCCGCCGTCTCCGCCTACGCGGTTTTCCGCATTACCGATTTGTTTTATTTCTTTGGGCTTCGCTTGCGTTCGGCGCATATATCTCCGTCCGCCGTTTTTTACCGGGCTTATTTTTTCGGGCTCCAGTTGAATTTGGCGCGCAGATCCTTTCCCACGGTCTCCACCTGAGCGGTTTGCGCGGCCTCACGCATTTTAGTGAATTCCGCTCTGCCTTTTTTGTTCTCGTTTATCCATTTGAACGCGAAAGTGCCGTCTTGAATTTCTTTTAAAACCTGCCTCATCTCCGCTCTCACGGCGTCCGTTATGATGCGTTCGCCGACGGTGTAATCGCCGTATTCCGCGGTGTCGCTTATCGAATAGCGCATAAAGGACATTCCGCCTTGCGCGATTAAATCGACAATCAATTTCAATTCGTGAACGCACTCGAAATACGCGCTTTCCGGCTGATAGCCCGCCGCGACGAGCGTGTCGAATCCGGCTTTCATGAGCGCGGTCACACCGCCGCAAAGCACCGTTTGCTCTCCGAAAAGATCGGTTTCCGTTTCCTCCTTGAAAGTGGTCAGCAAAACGCCCGCGCGCGCGCCGCCTATACCGGCGGCATAAGCCAATGAAGTCTTCAGAGCGTTACCGGACGCGTCCCGATATACCGCGACAAGGTCGGGAACGCCGCGCCCCTCCAGAAATTGCGACCGAACCGTATGCCCCGGACCTTTTGGAGCGATCATGATTACATCCACATCCGCGGGCGGCACGATCTGCTTGTAATGGATATTGAAACCATGCGCGAACGCCAGCGTTTTGCCCCCGGACAGATACGGTTTAATGTCGCTTTCATAAAGTGCGGCTTGTTTTTCATCGTTAACCAAAATCATGATGACGTCGGCTCTTTGCACGGCTTCGGGAGTCGTAACCGCTTCCAATCCCGCGCCGCGCGCCTTGGCGAATGACGGCGAGCCCTCGTACAGCCCGACTAAAACTTTCACGCCGCTGTCGTGCAAATTCAGCGCGTGCGCGTGTCCCTGACTTCCGTAGCCTATAACCGCCACGGTTTTTTCCTTAAGAAAATTTAAATCGCAATCTTTTTCATAATACAGAGTAGCCATATTTTTTTTACCTCATTTTTTTATTTTCACGTGATTTTTATGATTTTAAAGCTATAACTTCTATTTCGATCAGCACGCCCTTGGGCAGCGCGGCGACCTCGACGGTGCTTCGCGCCGGGTATGGTTCTTCAAACTGCTCGGCATAAACGGAGTTCATAACGGCGAAATCACCGAGATTTTTCATAAACACCGTCGTTTTTACTATATCGTTCATATTGCCGTTCTGACTTTCCAGAATTGCTTTTATGTTGGCGAACACCCGGCGCGTCTGCGCCTCAATACCGTCGGGAACTATTCCGTCCGCGGGATTTACGGGTATTTGCCCGGACAAAAACATTAGTCCCCCCGTAACGTTCGCCGATATTCCCTGCGAATATGGACCGATTGCTCCGGGTGCGTTTGTGGTTTTAATCTCTTCTTTCAATTTTATGTCCTCCTTAAAGGTTGTATTTTTATTTTTTATATCCGCCGCCTTAAAAAACTTTCCGGGCACGGGTCATTTCGGCTGTAACAGCTTAAATCCGGCATCCGAAAGACGCCTTATCAGCCGCTCGCCGTGCTCCTTGCCGCTCACCTCGCAGGTTATATGAAGAATAACCTCGTTAAGATGTATTTCCGCCACGGCTCTGTCGTAGCGTACCGAAGTGATATTGGCGTAAGCCTCTCCCATTATGCCGGATATTTTAGCGAGGTTTCCGGGCGCGTCATTGACAAGAATGGACAAATGCAGTTCGCGCCCGCGCTGAATCAGACCCTTTTCTATGATCTTGTGGACGAATCCCACATCAATATTTCCGCCTGACAATACGCAGGCGACGTTCAGTCCTTTCAACTCCGTTTTCCCGTGCAAAACCGCCGCCAATCCCGCGGCGCCCGCGGGCTCGACAACCTGTTTCGTACGTTCGATGAGGTCGATTATTGTCGACGCGATTTCCTCGTCGGTCACCGTCACCACCTCGTCCGCAAAATCCCTTATTATTCCGAAAGTCCGTCCGCCCGGTTTTTTGACGGCTATGCCGTCGGCAATAGTATATATGTTATCAAGACTTAAAAGCCGTTTTTCGTCAAATGAACGTCTGATAGCGTCGGCCTTAGCCGCCTGAACTCCTATTACTCTCACACCGGGCTTCAAGCTTTTGATAGTTTTCGCTACGCCCGCAAGAAGTCCGCCCCCGCCCGCGGGAACGACAATCACGTCGACGTCCTCCAGCTCGTTTAATATCTCCAAACCGAGAGTTCCTTGCCCCGCGATAACGTCGTCGTCGTCGAAGGCTTCTATAAACTCGGCTCCCGTTTCATCCTGAATTTCCAGCGCCTTTTGATGTGCGTCATCGTAGCAATTGCCGTAAAGCAATACCTCCGCCCCATACCCCTCCGTCGCGGACACCTTAACTATGGGAGTGCTGCGGGGCATGACGATTGTCGCTTTTATGCCGTTTTCGCGCGCGGCGAACGCCACCCCTTGCGCGTGATTTCCAGCACTGGCGGCGATTACGCGCTCCACGCCCCCGCGCTCCTTTAAAACCGCCGTCTTGTTGTACGCGCCGCGCACCTTAAACGATCCCGTCAACTGCCTGTGCTCGCACTTTAAAAACACGTTACCGCCGGATATTTCCGAAAAACGCGCCGAGTGCTCCAAAGGTATGTTGTGTATCACGCCCGATAAGCGTTTTTTTGCTTTTACTACGTCGGTCAGTTCCATATGTTTCTTATCCTTTTTACAATAGGTTTATAGGGCTTTGTTAGGCGTCTCCGTCTATCGCCGAACGGATTTTTTTCGCTTTGCGACCGCTGTGACATTCTGCGGGAATGCCGCGCCGCCGCCATTGTGCGGCGCGCGGAGGTTTCCTTGCGTGTCCAACCGTCGCCGAACGGAACCGAATGCCGCCCCTGGCGTACGGCGCGCGAATGTTTCCGCTTAACGCCGCTTAACGTTAAGCACCTATGACGCGTTCAACGAAAAATTACCCCTCGTCACTGCCGTCGTACAGCGCGCGGCTGCCTCTGTTCAACGCCGTAACGCCCGTTCTGGCAAGCTCTATTATGCCGAAAGGTTTGGCAAAGCCTATAAAGGCGTCAAGCTTTTCCTCAGGACCGGTTATCTCCGCAATGACGGAATCGGCGTTTATATCCACAATTTTGCCGCGAAATATATCGTGTATAACTCCCGTCAGCTGCGTAAAATTGCCGGAATTATGCCTCACCTTTATGAGCATAAGTTCCCGCATAACTGCGCATGAAGGCGCTGTATTTTCCACCGCGATGACGTCCACTAATTTTTTCAGCTGTTCGATGATCTGTTCCAAAAGTTGCTCTTCGCACTCCACGACGACGGTCATACGCGATATTTCGGGATTATCCGTCGCGCCGACGCTCAAATTATCGATATTATAAGCGCGCTTGGCGAATAACCCGGAAATCCTGTTCAGGACGCCGTGTTTGTTTTCAACCAACATAAAAATCGTAAATTTATTGTTTTTCATATTGTTTTTCCTTTTATTTATTATCGGCGTCCTTGACAACACCGAAATACATGACCCGAATATGACCGTATCAACGTCTGCCGGCGAACGCGAGTTAATCGGCAACCGGAATGTGTGCAGTCCGAATATGACAGGATTAACATCCTGCGACTGATGCGCGAGGGCGGTTTTCGGAACGCGTGCATTCCTAACATATAGTCAACACCTGTCGGCAGATGCGAGGAAACCGGCAGCCGGAACCGCGTGCAGTCCGAATATTACAGGGTTAACACCTGCCGACGGATGCGCGGGAGCCCGAAACGCGCGCCTTTCGTAGACTTGCAGGTGGAAATTCCGAATCTTCATTACGCGGGTAATCTCTAGCGAATGATTATATCGCTGACAGTACCTCCCGGCGGAATCATCGGAAATACGTTTTCGTCCGCGTCCACCGCGCATCTGATCAAAACGGGACCGCCGGCGTCCCGCGCCGCGTTCAAAGCATTTGTCAGTTCCTCAGGCGTTTCCGCCCCAAATCCTTTGGCTCCGAAAGCTTCGGCAAGCTTTACGTAATCGGTGCGTCTTGAAAGTGTAGTTTCCGAATATCGTCCGCCGTAAAACATCGTCTGCCATTGCCGAACCATACCCAAAGCGTTGTTATCTAAAAGTACGGTTACGATCGGAAGTTTGTTGCTGACGGCGGTGGCGAGTTCGTTTAAATTCATATGGAAACT
>JAITEJ010000045.1 GCA_031282095.1 Clostridiales bacterium | reverse complement strand
AGGTACACGGATGGGACAACGATTCAGCGTATACGAATGCATGGTATTCATATTTTTATAGTCTTAGCAATGAGATACGTAATCCTGATAAACGTGAACCGGAGGGCATTTATTCGTTATTTAAGCTGATCTCCGACGCGTATCCCGGCGCTGAACAAGCGGCGATTTGTTATTTCTTTGCGATTTGGGCGTTTATAGAATACGATGTGGACGTGTTCTTGGACGGTTATATGCTTCAAGGTGCAATTCCGGAGCCGATTTCCGACTCCGTCATTGCGAATAAAGTTTTAAACTATTTGGATAATGGCAACGACCCCAAATTTTTATACGTACATTTTGATAACGTAGATCACGCCGGACATGCCCACGGCAGCGCAAGCGATATCTATTTGAACACCATCGCACAAGAGGACGAATACATCGGATGGATTTACGATAAATATGAGGAACTGGGTTGGTTGGACGACACGCTTTTTATCGTGACCCCCGATCACGGACACACTCCGGCGGGCGGACACGGCGGAACTACTCCGGAGGAAATGAACTGTTTTCTAGGCGTAGCCGGTAAGACCGTAAAAAAAGGGACGATAGGGGACGCAACCATGAAGGATATAGCCGCTATCGTAGCGTACGCGCTGAACATAAAAGCCCCTGCTTTTTGGACGAACAAGCTTCCCGAAGGGATTTTCTGATTGCAGATCTGTAACTGCATACACGTTTCCCGCTTGTGCCTTGTGCGCGGTGAATGATAATGTTTTCGCAATTTAACGCGTCGTACGTCTTTTGTTCGGCGCGTTTTTATTGATATCAATAAAACGGGGATTGATGAGGTTTTGACTCGGTGTATATGATTCCCGCATAAGGAACGGTCAATTAAGCGGCAACGAGAAGCCGGCAAAAGATTTCGGGATACGGTTTAAACGGTGTACCGTATAAACGCAGACGGTAAAAACGGATATGCCGACGGGCGGCGTCGTACCGTTTTACCGCGGTCAGGTTTGAAAATATCCGAGTTATACGCAAAATTTTTGCACAACCTTAATATAATATTACATAAGATTAAAACAATCAAAGGATTTTTACGCGCAGGCGTAAATCTCGTTTTACTTTTTGACGTAATACGTGTATACTATAATGCGGTGGCGCAGTATTCTAGTCAGGCTTTCCGTTCCGGAGGCGGAGGTAAAATATCGCCGAAGGGCACATCGATGAAGTTTCTGGTGGCGGCGTTCGTTGCCCAAACGGGTGTTGCTGCTGGGAGTAAAGGATTTTGGGCGGGTCGTAACGGCATACGAAAATCGACCCAACTTTCGCGGAGGCCTATGCGGGTGGGTGAAACTACTGCATAGTGACAACCTGCAATGCGGTGAGGGCAATTTGCCTTACGCTGTGTGCAGAGTAGCCTGTCTTGAGCGGAGTATGCGGAATTCGGGAACACGCGCAAAACCGTCGGCAGACGGCGGTGCGCGATTGCCCGATGAAAGCTGTTCTGCAAAAAAGGATAAGGAGCGGTTTTGTCTGTCAAGGAAAACTTCTAGACTGTTCTGACGAGGTGCGTCGGGGATTATAGTGTGTTCTAAGTGGCGATTCGGTTACGCAGCGGGAAACCCTGCGTGCGGGGGTGTAATAGGAAACTCCTCAAACGGCGACGGTGAGTCGCCCCCGCGGGAAAGCCTACCGAACCTGAAGACGCAAGGTTTATCCGGCGCACCGCCACTGATTTTGTTTCTTAACGCGATAAAAGCCGTCGGTTTTTGTCGTGCTTGCGGAGAGGAAATGGGCGCGCTTTGCTGAAGCTCCGCCGAATTTCCTCTTTTTAAAATGCGTTTATCATCCGCTTCGCGCGGAACACTTCAGTTCGCGGCTGAAATACGTTCACGGCGACCGCATGAAAGTTCTTTCCGTATTATCGCGTTCTCTCCGGGAAAAGAGAAACGTTTTGCGGATTTATAAAATATTTAATTATGGAAGATTCGGAAAAAACAATTGAAGAGCAGCCTTTGCTGCAGGACGACGGCTTCGGGGCGGAGGAGCCTCAGCCCGTCGTTACGCATCAGACAGTTCGTAAAGCGGAGCCGCGCGCGGACGCGGCGGTAAGGCGCGCCGAAAATGCGAGGGCGGCGGCGAGGAAGACGTCCAGACCGTACGCGAAAGCTTTAAAAAAGAAGGAGCATTGGGCGTTGAAGATCACGCTTATTTCCTTTCCGCTGACGGTGTTCGTCACCTTTTTGTCCGACCTCGCCGGTTCCGGCAACATAGTCGTCATCGCTTTGCTGCTGCTGTTTCTTGTGCTTGCCAGCGTGCTGTTCGACGGCATAGGCGTGGCGGTCACGGCGTGCGATCCGGCTCCTTTGGCATCCATGGCGGCGCGCAGGGTTCACGGAGCGAAAACCGCGCTTAAGCTTGTCAAAAACGCCGAAAAGGTGGCGAACATATGCAACGATGTCATAGGAGACATATTCGGCATAGTGTCGGGAACCTGTTCTCTTTTGATAGTTTTGAAAATTTTACACTTTACCTCGGAAACATATCAGCAGCTTCTTACTATAATGATATCCGGTATAGTAGGCGCGCTCACGATCGGAGGCAAGGCATACATGAAGAACGTGGCAATATCGAATTCTAGGAATTTCGTGCTGTTCGTCGCCCGCATACTTGCCGTTTTCAGTCGAGAGGAGAGAAAAAATAAAAATGACGCTAAACGAAATAAAAACTCCCGCTGACATCAAAAAGATGAACGCGGATGAACTTACAGCTCTTTGCGCGGAGCTGAGAAAGGAAATAACCGCCGTTACGTTGAAAAACGGCGGACATTTAGCGTCCAACTTAGGGGCGGTTGAGTTGACCGTCGCGCTGCATTACATATTCGACGCTCCCGACGATAAAATTTTATTCGACGTCGGGCATCAATGCTACGCGCACAAGCTGCTTACGGGGCGCGCGGACAGATTTAAGGACTTGCGCAAGCAAGGAGGCGTATCCGGCTTCGTAAACGCGTCGGAGAGCCCTTTCGACGCGGCGGACGCCGGTCACGCAGGCACCGCGCTTCCCTCGGCGGCGGGATATATGCGCGCGGAGGTACTGAGCGGACTCAATAACCGGATAGTCGCGGTGGTGGGCGACGGAGCTTTCCCGAACGGTCTGACTCAGGAAGCGTTGAACGACATAACGTCCGTTCCTCACAATCTGCTGCTTATCCTAAACGACAACGGCATGACCATAAGCGGCAGTACGGGCATGATTTCCGAACGCCTGAAGGAAAGCGGCGACATATTCTCGGAATACGGCTTCCGCTATGCCGGCAGCTTGGACGGGCATGACCTGCAGGAGATGATTTTGACGTTCGGGCAATTGAAGACATTGGACGGACATGTGGCGGTACGCGTAAATACGCTTAAGGGCAAGGGCTACGCGCCCGCCGAAAGCGCGCCGGAGAGTTTCCATTCCGTTGCGCCGCCTATCGATTTTTTCGCCTCCGAGTTGGGAAAAACTCTGTCCGATATGGCGTTAAAAAACGACAAGATAACCGTAGTTACCGCCGCTATGAAAAAGGGCGCGGGTCTGTCTGATTTTGCCCGCCGCTTTCCGTCGCGATTCTTCGACGTAGGCATAGCGGAAGGTTACGCCGTCGCTATGTCCGCGGCGTTGGCGAGAGGGGGATACCGCCCGTATGTCGCGATCTATTCGACCTTTTTACAGCGCGCGTTTGATCAGATACTGCACGACGTTTTGCCCGATTCCTTGCCCGTGACCTTTCTCATCGACAGAAGCGGTTTCGTGGGCGGCGATGGTGAAACTCATCAGGGAGTGTTCGACATAAGCTATTTGTCTCTTATGCCCAATATGACGGTGCTTGCGCCGAAAAATAAGGCGGAACTAAAAAAAATGCTGGCATGGACGGAAAGCTTCGGCGGCACAGTCGCCATAAGGTATCCGAAATCTGCGGGGAAAAACGAGGATGCTTGCGGAGAGGTTGCGTTCGGCAAGTGGGATGTTAAGACATCCGCGCCTACGGTAGCGATACTCACCGCGGGAGCTAAATGCTATGAAATAGGCAGGAAAGTAGAGCAGATTATGTTGAAGAACGGGATAATGTGTTCGGTCGTTAACGCTAAATTCATTAAACCTCTTGACAAAAAAGCCCTCGTTACGCTGTCGGACAGTTTGATAGTGACTGTTGAGGATAATGTGCTGCAAGGCGGCTTCGGTCAGGCGGTGTCCTCTTTCTTCCGCGGGCGCGGGCTTAACGTGGAAATGATAAACATAGGCGTGGAAAACGGCTTTTTACCGACCGCCGACGAGGACGAACTCGCGGAGTATTGCCGTATGTCGCCCGCCTTGATAGCCGGGAGAATACTGTCCTATATGAAGTGACATATCCTCCCCCGGACGACGGTAAAAAACATAAGAATTGACGGCTTTACGTTTGAAATGTGAAAAATTGGCAGAGTATTGCCCGTATCCTTCCGCCTTGACGGCAGGGAAAATTCTGTCCTATATGAAACGATATATACCATCCCTTTGATGACGGTAAAAAACATGAGAACAGACGGCTTTACGTTTGAAAGAGGATGGTTGCCGTATTCTCCCGCCTTGACAGCCGTAAGAATACCGTCCCATATGAGGCGAAATATGCCTTAACGTCGGAAAAAGACCGCTCTCAGCCGCATCGCAATAAAAGCGCGAAATACGCAATGTATTCCGCGCTTTTAAAATTATCGTTACCAACCTGCCTTTCGCCGATGTCTTAAGATTGTTGCTCCCTGTAATTCTCGTAATCCGCCGGGAAAGGAATTGCGGCGATGCCGTATGTCATGGTCAGCTTCAAGTGGGACACCTCCGAATCGATTGCTCCGTTTTCGGTGTAGTCGATGCGTTTTGTAAAGTTAAGATTTTCAATTCTGTCGTTTATTATTATAAATGTGAAAGAATAAGTCGTTTTTTCACTTTCTTCGAAATTACTTTCCTCGTAGTCGGCAACGTTTTCCGATGTCTGAGAGAATGTCAAAGTAATTATATTGCGGTCGTCCTTTCCCTTACTAGAGATTTTTTCCCCGCTGATTTTCATGCT
>JAITEJ010000055.1 GCA_031282095.1 Clostridiales bacterium | reverse complement strand
TCCCTTCTGGAGCATATGAACGTCCGATGCTCAACGCGCGCCACGTCGTTGACGGCGGTGCGGTGCAGATAACAGCCCGGCAACAGTTCCTGATTAAGCTTTATAATTTCTCCGCTTGCGCAAGCCTCGGCACGAAGCTTATCAAGCTGTGTTTTAGATCCGTCGATCCATACAACCTTAGCGGGCTGGGTCAGTTCTATAGATTCGTTTACGAAACCCAATACTTGTTGATTATTTGTCATTATTTTAACCTCCCTGCGCCTTTCGGCGCACAGTAATTTCTTGAAAAAATTTTTGTTTATAACTTTTACCGTCGCTCCGTACAAATAACGCGTTTACGGTAACTCAGTCTGTTTTTACATATTTCACGTTTACCGTTTGCCGCTCCATGCACACAATGCGTTTGCGGTAACCGTATGTTACAGACCATCGATTATTTACGCCTTTACCATCGATCCGTACACGGGGACATATTCGCTGAAGTCATATACCGCTTCGATAAAAAACGCGTCGTCCCGCGGATATATCGTCGCGCTGCCGTCCGGGAGAAGCGCGGAGAGTTCTTCCTCGGAGGCGTTCAGGTCAAATTGAATCGGAAAACCTTGAATAAAGGAATATCCGCGCAGTTCCTTGACGCGCGCAGTAGAGGCGGCGGCGGTCAGAACGTCGATTTCAATTCCGTTAAAATCAGCTTTCGGCGCGGTGTCCAGAATGCTGAGCATATGCCATTCCCTTACGGCGTTATGCCCCGTAATGAAAGGATGCGGATCCGTGAATACGGGGAAGATTTGGTTATACGCCACCAATTTCAATATGTTTTCGCGATCGGTAACTCCCAATTCCGCAAAGAACGGCACCATCTCGCCGCGGTTGACATACATTTCAACAGCAATATCATTATAGGCGAGGTTTTCGAGTACGGCGGCATAGACGGTGCGTACGCGTCCTTCCGGAAGCTTCGCGCCGCTCCATGCCACGTCGGCTTCTTTATCTTCCATCATCCATCCGCAGAAAGGATCCTGCAACGTCACGCGGTCGGGAACGAAAGCGGCGTTCAGTTGCCCGGCGTCGCATAACTCCGTGACGATATGCGCGGCAAACGGCGTCAGGAATCCGCCCATCGAATGCCCGACGAAGTACACCTCTTTTTGAACGTCGTAATCGCCCGCGGCGCGCGCGAATCTGGCGTATTCCGCCGCGTAAAACTGCGCGACCGAATAAACCTTGCCTCCGCCGCATATCGCGTCGTCGCCCGACCATTCGCCTGACGCGTCCATTGCCTTAACTCCGTAGACGGATGAAAGGACGTTATGCTGCGACGAAAGGAAGTTTATGTTAAGAGATATGCCGCCCGCGATCGTTTCAGCCGACTCCGCAAAGCGCCCGTACTGGAAAGAAAGCACATTGAACCCCAAACGGAAGAAAACCTCCGTCATTTCCACGGTGGGATTACCGTAGCCGCCCTCGAACACGCGCTCCCAATCAAAACCGCCGATCTCATATGCGGAGGAAGAGGGGTAATAAATCTGCCCGTAGCGGCCGGCGTTAAATTGCACGCCGTGCGTAATGACAAACGTGGGCTTTGATTTATCGAATGCGGATAAGCCCGCTTCACTGTCCGCCTTAATAAGCTTAGGAAAGCCGTTTTCATAGCCTTCCGCGATGAATAAGCCCTGATCGTTCAGAAACGGATATTTTTCGGTGTTCAGAAATACGGTATCCGCATAGTCGAAAGACGTATCCGCTTTTATGTACGACGCCGGCTCGTAAGCTTTTTTCTCGTCAGACGATCCGCACGCACCAAGACCTGCCGTCAACATAACCGCCGTAAAAACAACGACAATAACCGCCCGAAATCGTTTCATAAAATCTCCCGTTGGTCTAAACGCCGAGAGTCTCCCGCCGTCCGGTAATTCCGACCGCGCGCCGCGAATTCTACAGAGTACGCACCCGCAAATCGTAAATTACGACTCAGTTCAGTATATACTAATTGCCGTTTTTTGTCAATGCAAAATATATCCGAGCACGGCGATCTTAAACGTTTATCTTGTCGTCGCGCGATCGGTGTCCGAACGGGGTTTTGTATTTTGCGCCCCGGCACTTTGAATTTATTTCGCAGTTACAGTCTTATTTAAACATCTATGACTGCCTTGCCGTCTTGCTGTTCGGACGGTGTCGGAACGTATGTTTCCATGTTTTTATACGGCGCTTTGACTTATTTAGTAAACGTCAGCCACGCGGACGCTCCGGCGGGAAGGATTATTCCCTTCTCTCTTGTCGGCAAGCCTATTTCATCGGCTATGAATTCGCCTTTGCGGCGCAGACCGCGCGCTATGATATTGGTCATTACGGACGGCTGCAAGCCGGTCGTGTAGGAATTTATAAGATAGAATAATGGGTCGTCGCCGAGTATCGAGGCGGTGGCGCATACGAGGTCGAAAAGGTTCGTTTCAAGCTTCCATACCTCGCCGTTGGGTCCGCGTCCGAATGAGGGCGGATCCATAATGATCGCGTCGTATTTTTTGCCGCGTTTGATTTCTCTCACCACGAATTTCATACAATCGTCGATTATGTAGCGGCAGGGGGCCGCTCCCAACCCGGAAAGATAGGCGTTCTCGCTCGCGCGTTCCACCATAGCGCGCGCGCCGTCCAAATGCGTGACGGACGCGCCCGCAGAAAGGCACGCCAACGTCGCGCCGCCTGTATAAGCGAAAAGGTTTAAAACGTTAACCGTGCGTTCCGGATTCGCCGCTCTCGCGCTTGTTATAAGGTCTATCATGCGCGCCCAGTTCGCCGCCTGTTCGGGGAATAGCCCCGTATGCTTGAAGTTTGTCAAACGCAATTTAAACCTGAGGCTGCGCCAGCCCACGGTAAAATCATCGGGAACGGTCGTATAGAATTTCCACGACGCGTCCGAAGAGCCGTCGTTCTTCTCGTAAACCGCGGAAATGTCCGCGATTTTTCTGAGCGGCGACAGCGGCTTCCATATAATCTGCGGGTCGGGTCTTATCAGATGATATTTACTCCAACGCTCAAGCTTCTCGCCGTTGCCGGTCGCTATGATTTCATAATCCGTCCATTCGTTGTTGATAAGCATAATGCAATACCTCGTCTTTGATGTTACCGGTTTTTATTTACCTGTTATGCACGCAATCCGCAAGGCGGATTACGGATAATCTTTCCGTATTTCTCAAAAGGCGCGTTTTTATCACTTCGGGAAATATTCCGTTCCGTACCGCGCGTTTCACCGCAAGCGGTTTGCGCGGATAACCTATGCCGAACGCGGCGGTTCCTTATCCTATAAGCGTATATTGTCGCGTTCGCGGCGGAGCGTATTCGAAATTTATCTTGCCCGGCGTATAACCTTGCGTATAGCGATAGTCACGTTTTCGCCGTTAATATCCCATTCCTTGACGTAACGGTCTTTGCCGTCGAACGATTTTAAAACGCCGTCCGCAAGAACGTCTCCGAAGAAGGTCCTCGAATTCAGTATTTCCAGCGCCTTGCCGGAGGCCTTGTAAGCAAGCCGTATATGATCGGTGACCTCGTAGCCCGCTTCCTTGCGCATGGTTTGAATTTTGGACACAAGCTCGCGCTCCACGCCCTCGGTAAAAAGCTCCTCGGTTATGTTCGTGTCCAAAATAACCGTCAGTCCGTCGCCGCTCTCCGAAGCGAAGCCCGACTTATTACGCGCGGAAACGAGTATGTCCTCGCGCGAAAGAGAAAATTCCGCGCCGCCGTATTCGGCGGTAAATATCCCTCCGTTTTCGGTCGCGTCCACTATAGCGCCGCCGTCCGCGGTTTCCAAATAAGAGCGGATGCCGTTCAGAAGCTTGCCGTATTTCGGTCCGAGTGTCTTAAGCTGCGGCTTTAACTCGTAGACTATGAATTCCCGTTCGTTTACGACCTCCTCGATATTCTTTACGTTGAGTTCGTCCTCCGCAAGAGCCTTGAGTTCCGGCGTCAGCCCGGTTATGCTTCCCTTGAAAAGCAACTTTGAAAGCGGCTGCCTGTTCTTTATATTAGCCTTGTTTCTTGCGGCGCGCCCTAAAACGACCAGCTTCAGCACCGACTCCATACCCGTTTCCAAATCCGCGTCGTCGTAGCGCGCGTTTGCCGACGGAAAATCGCAGAGATGCACGCTTTCCGGCGCGTCTTTGAAGAAAGGCGTCACAAGGTTTTGATAAATACTTTCCGTAATAAAAGGCACAAAGGGCGCGGCTACCTTAGACAGTTCGGTTAAGGCCGTCCACAGAGTGGTATACGCCGCCGCCTTGTCCGCCGTCATATCCTTGCCCCAAAACCGCTCGCGCGAACGGCGTACATACCAATTCGACAGATTATCCGTGAATTCCTGTATTTTACGCGCGCTTTCGGTCAGTCTGTATTCCGACATATTACAGTCTACAAAGCGTATCAGGCTGTTCAACTCGGCAAGCAGCCATTTGTCCGTTACGGACAGAGTCTGTTCTTCAAGCTTGTATTCGGACGGATCGTAGCCGTCTATCTCGGCGTAAAGCACAAAAAACGCGTATGTGTTCCAAAGCGTGCCGAGGAACTTCCGCTGCATTTCGCTTACGGACTCGTGCGAGAAACGGGAAGGTAGCCACGGCGCGGAGGCTGTATAAAAATACCACCGCACTGCGTCGGCCCCTTGTCTGTCCAACACCTCGTCGGGCGCTATTACGTTGCCCTTGTGCTTGCTCATTTTCACGCCGTCCTTGTCGTTGACGTGTCCCAGAACTATGCAATTTTTGAACGGCGAGCAGTCAAACAGTAGCGTCGATATAGCAAGCAGAGTATAGAACCATCCGCGCGTCTGATCCACCGCCTCGCTTATAAAATCGGCGGGAAAAAGCTGTTTTTTAAAAACGTCCGCGTTTTCAAACGGATAGTGAAGCTGCGCGAACGGCATCGAACCGCTGTCATACCAGCAATCCATGACCTCCGGCGTGCGCTTCATCACGCCGCCGCAACACGGACATTTAAAGGTGACCGCGTCGATGTACGGACGGTGAAGCTCTATGTTTTCTCGGAGCCCGCCCAACTCCATCAGCTCGGCGCGGCTTCCTACGGTATGCGTATGCCCGCACTCCTTGCAAACCCAAATAGGTATCGGCGTACCCCAATAACGTTCGCGCGAAAAGCCCCAGTCTATGACATTCTCTAAAAAGTTGCCCATACGCCCGGAGCCTATCGCCGGCGGCAGCCAGTTTACGGCGGAGTTATTCTTGACCAATTCGTCGCGGACGGCGGTCATCTTAATGAACCACGAACTTCTCGCGTAGTACAAAAGAGGAGTGTCGCAACGCCAACAGAAAGGATAGCTGTGCGTAAACGCAAGCTCCTTAAATAATAAGTTGCGATCTTTAAGTTGCGAAATTATGATTTTATCCGCGTCTTTTGCGAAAAGCCCCGCCAAATCTCCTGCATCGGCGACAAAACGCCCGCGTTCGTTAACCATCTGAACGAAGGGCAGTCCGTACGCCTTTCCTACGTTGGAATCGTCCTCGCCGAACGCCGGGGCGATGTGGACTATGCCCGTTCCGTCCGTAAGCGTGACGTAATTGTCGCACGTGATATAGTGAGACTTTACGTTCCCCGAATAGAAGCCGAACAGCGGCAGATATTCCTTGTATTCGTATTCCTTC
>JAITEJ010000139.1 GCA_031282095.1 Clostridiales bacterium | reverse complement strand
ATTGCATGACATAGGCAAGGCCATCGATCACGAGATCGAGGGTACGCACATTCAAATAGGAGTGGATCTCGCCAAAAAGTATAAGGAAAGTCAGGCGGTCGTGCACGCGATAGCCGCTCACCACGGAGATGTGGACGCGGAAACCGTGGAAGCCGTGTTGGTTCAGGCTGCGGACGCGATATCCGGAGCACGCCCGGGCGCGCGCCGCGAATCGTTGGAAAACTACGTCAAACGCATAGAAAAGTTGGAGACGATCGCCAACTCCTTTAAGGGTGTGGAACAAACTTTCGCCGTTCAGGCGGGACGAGAAATCCGCGTGATCGTTAAACCTGAAGAAATCAATGACGCGGCTATGGTGTTCTTGTCTAAGGAAATAGCCGAGAAATTGGAATCCGAACTGGAATATCCCGGTCAAATAAAGGTTTCCGTAGTTAGGGAAACCCGAAGCGTCGCCATCGCAAAATAAAGTCTACGCGCGGACGGCACGGAACGCCTATGCGTTCGGGTCGTATAAAAAGCCCGTCCGCAGTGAGTTCTCCGTTTTGCGGGCGCGGTTCTTTCAGTTTGCCGCGGCGCGTGGCTTGCGCCGTATAATCCGATAATAGAATCGCTCAATCGCGGTCGCGCTTTTTGGTTTGAAGTTGGCGCAAGGTGTGCCTTATAATCCGATAATAGAAGTCGCGACGCGCTTTACGATTGAGATTGATGTGATGTAATCCGATAATAGGGTACTCGGGCGCTTTTCGATTGAGGTTGACGCGGCGTATGCCGCATAAATCCGATAGTAGGGGGCTCTTGCGTTGCGACACGCTTATCGGTTGAAGTTGATGTGACATGTGTCGCATAATCCGTGGAAGCCGCGGCGTATGCCGCATAATCAGGTAATTAATTTGAAGAAATTTAAACGCGGCTTGTTATTGCAAGCCGCGTTTGACAATAAACATAAAAGAGACGGTTTGTTATGATAGAAAAGCTTAAACCGCTGTTCAAAGACTGCGGAGCGTTGTTTATAAGCGCGCCCTCCGACGTTTTTTATTTTTCGCGCTTTGACGGCGAGGGTTATATCGCGGCGTTTCCCGACGGGGCGTTTTACGTAACCGACGGACGTTATTCGGAGGAAGCGGCAATTTATTCTCCGCTTAAAGTGATAACCGCGTCGGCGGATAAACCGTTTGCCGCCGCGCTGAAATTGATTGCCGGACATAACCCCTCAATGCCCGTAGGAGTGCAGACAGGAAGGCTTACACATGCCGAATATATTCTTGCCTCCGAGCTTTCAAATGCGCAGTTCAGCGTGATAGACGGCTTTACAGCTGATTTACGCGCGGTAAAAGATGCTTTTGAGATTGACCTGATTGCCCGTGCGGCGGAGATTACCGACGCGGCGTTTCCCAAAATATTGGCGCGCATACACGAAGGCATGACCGAACGGGAGCTTGCCGCGGAAACCGAATATCAAATGCGGTTAGCGGGCGCGGACGGAGCGGCATTTCCTACAATAGCGGCATTCGGGGCGAACGGCAGCAAACCGCACGCGCGTCCCGGCGATGTCGCGCTGAAGCGGGGAATGGCGGTAACCCTTGATTTCGGAGCGAAAGCGGGCGGCTACTGCAGCGATATGACGCGCACTTTCGCGTTCGGAACTCCGTCGCCGGAGCTGAAAAAGATCTATTCGATAACTCTTGACGCCAATCTTGCCGGACTTGCCGCCGTGCGCGACGGCGTTAAATGCGCCGCCGCGGACGCCGCCGCACGCGACGTAGTCGCACGCGAGGGTTACGGCGATTATTTTCTGCACGGCACGGGACACGGCGTAGGAATAGACATCCACGAAACGCCCGCGCTCTCCTTCCGCAGTTTCGAAACCCTTAAAACTGGCATGGTCGTCACAGTAGAACCCGGCATATACCTATCCGGCATAGGCGGCGTACGTATCGAGGATATGGTCGCGGTAACTCAGGACGGCTGTGACATTATGTCGCATACGCCGAAGGAATTGCTCGTCATTTAATCCAATATACGTCATGCGAAAATTAACTTCTTCTTCTTTTTCGCGGATTTAACAATATTATCTCCTTTATTCAGTGTACGTCACGCGAAAATTAATCGTAGTATAACGCGTATATTTTCGCGGGGGATACGGTGGTTGATATCGGAAAACGCCTGCGGTGTTTTGCCGCATATACGGAAGTATAGTACATGTATTTGCGCGTATAAAGAATTTATTTGTTTTTAACCGCTAAACCACAAAGGTACGCGGATGTTTTTCTATTGATTAAAGAAATGCCTATAAAATATCATTTAATGCGGAAAGCAAAGCGCGCGCGTCGGAGTGAGAGTTATTAAATCCTACGCTGACGCGTACCGCTCCGCGCTTTTCCGTTCCTAGCAGACGGTGGGCGAGAGGGGCGCAATGTAAGCCGCTACGCACCGCTATACCGCGCTCATTCAGAAAGTCGGCCGTTTCGCCGGAGGTTTTGCCTTTAACGTTAAACGAAATTACCCCCGCTCTCGGATCGGATGTGTAGACTTCGGCGCCGAGTTTCTTAAGCCCGTCCATGATTTCGGAGGAAATGTCGGCGGTGCGGCGGTTTATTTTGTCGGCGTTGGCGTAAGTCCATTTTACAGCATGGGTCAGCGCGGCTATTCCGGGAGTGTTAAGCGTGCCGCTTTCCATGGATTCCGGCGGTTCCGACGGCTGAAAAACGCTGTCTGAGCGCGTACCCGTGCCGCCGTGTATCAGGGGGCGCAGCGACGAGCCGTTTTTAATCCGAAAGCCGCCGTTTGAGGATGTCAAACCCGCGCGCGATGAGGTTTTTACCGCGAGAAAGCCTGTCCCTTGTACGCCGTGTAAGCCTTTGTGTCCCGCGCACGCGACCATATCTATATTCATGCCGTCCATAGAAACGGGGAAATGCGGTATAGCCTGCGCCGCATCAACAAGGAACGGAATGCCGCGGCTCTTAGCGAGCGCGCCTATTTCTGCGACCTCAGCGGCGGCTCCCGTTACATTAGACACATAGTTAACGGCGATGAGCGCGGTGTCGTCACGCAAGGCAAGCTCTATGTCGCGGGCGGTGATAAACGCGCCGTTTGCGGGAGATACTGCCGAAACTCTGACTTTACCCTCTGTTTTGAGAGCGTAAAGCGGTCGCAGCATGGAATTGTGATCTAATACCGTCGTGATAGCATGACCGCGTATTAAACATGTGACGGCAAGATTCAGCGCTTCCGTACAATTCTTTGTGAATATGACGACGCCGTCGTTCAGACCTAAGGCGTCCGCGACCGCACTTCTCGCGGCTTCTATTTTCAGCGCTGCGGCAATCGCGTCATTATGCCCCGATCGTCCGGGGTTGGATGCGCGTTTAAGTTCCTCGGCGGCGGCGCGGAGTACGGAGCGAGGTTTGAACCGCGATGTCGCGGCGTTGTCGAAATATATTCCGTCTCTCATAATTGTCCCCTTATGATTCCGCTTACATCGCGGTTCGCTGCCCGAAACCGGGAGATTATATCACAGTCTACTTATAATCTTACTTAAACCGCGGTTTGCTGCTTGAGGTCCGAAAGTAGTGCCGCCAAATATTCCGTCTTTCATAAATATCCCATTGTAGTCCCGCTTACATCGCGGTTCGCCACTCGAAACCGGGATATTATGTCGTCGGTAAATATGCGTTTTTTCATAACCATCATACTATAAAAGCCGTTTAAACCATGGTTCACCGTTTGAAGTCCGGGGCGCGTCGTCGGAGAAATCCGTTTTTTGTCGGTTTTCCCTTTTTAGGTTTGAAACGCGGAGAATCACGCGCGTATCCGCTTTCAGATTAACGCACGCGGCATAAAACCGCCGCAGGGTTACATAAAATTTTACCCTATAATATAGTGTATTGAGTGAGAATGCATTATAGTGTGCGAAAGTTTACATACGGACAGGGGGACGGTATATGGAAAGGTTTGGGGAGGAATCCAAATTCATGGTCGCGGCATTCCGCTTGCGTTCGCATACGGTCAAATTTTATCAGTTATTGAAAAGCTACCGCATAAGCGCGGTCGTGGTGAATACGCCGCGCGCGCTTTCCGTGGGCTGCGGATTATCCGTTAAATTTTTGCGCTCGGCTGAAAAAAAAGTAAATTTAATCCTTAACAGAAATTATTTATCCTCATATATAGGGATATTCCCCTATACCGATGAATAAACGGCGGAAATTTAGGATTTCTTATTGACTTTTGATTGTTTAGATGTAAAATGTAACCGTTAAGCTGTGACAAAGGACGGATTGAAAGGTTTACGCGAACCGCCGTTTACATTTTATAATGAATAAAGTAAAAGCCGTCTGAAATACGTGCGGCGCGCAGTCGGCGCACGTATTTCAGCTCATAGCAGAAGTAACGCGTACAGTCAGGATGCCGTAAACGAAGTAAATTACGGTCGCCGTCTCCGTCTTGTGGCGCAGAGCAGAGGTAAAACGCAGGCAGTCGGGAGAATGCTGCCGTGAACGAAGTAAATTGCGTTCGCCATCCGTCTTTTAGCACAGAGCAGAGGAAAAACGCAACCAGTCGGGAGAATGTTGTCGTGAACGAAGTAAATATGTTCGGAAAAGAATCCATAGTAACCGCGGAGAACTATCTTGCGGTCGGTTTCGAGAGCGACGGAGCGCATATAGTTTCTTGGCATCTCGCACCTAAGCGCTTTCGGGGCGACGGTCGGTTGTGGTTGCTTCCCGTCGATATCAAAGGTGTATCATACGAAATTATTTGCGGCGGGTACGAGGTCAAACGTAAAAAGAGCGGAATGCGGATTTCTTTCGACGGCGCATATGACATAAAAGAGCATAAGGGGAGACCGTCATGTGATTTTTTCGGCAATTATTTCC
>JAITEJ010000113.1 GCA_031282095.1 Clostridiales bacterium | reverse complement strand
TCCAAATTTAATGCTTCTCAATTATGATAACAAAAGAACTCAAACCGATAATTCCGTTATCGGAATAGACGATGTAAATAGGTATACGCCCGTTCAACTTTTCAATATGCTTTATGAGGAACAAAACGGTCAGCCGATTTCAGATATACAAAGAGACTATTTAAGCGACTTAATAGAGCAGATTTGGGGGGCTGAAAAATGAGACCTGTAAAACTTACCGTCTCCGCTTTCGGCCCGTACGCAGGCAAAACGGAAATACTTTTTTCCGAACTCTGAACAAGCGGGTTATACCTTATCACCGGCGACACGGGTGCGGGCAAAACTACCATCTTCGACGCCGTTACGTTTGCCCTCTACGGCGAACCGAGCGGAACAACCCGTGAAGCTTCAATGCTTAGAAGTAAATACGCCGAACCCGATATCGATACATTTGTCGAGATGACCTTTTCGTACAACGGCAAAAATTATACCGTAGTCCGGAGTCTTGAACATCAATATTTAAAGAAATACGGCAACGTTACCGCAAAAAAGGCGGCGGCCGCCCTTACGTATCCAAACGGCAATCTTGTAACGGGTTCGCATAAGGCGGTAACCGATGCCGTCCGCGAGCTTATCGGAATTGACCGTTCACAATTCACGCAAATTGCGATGATAGCGCAGGGCGATTTCCTTAAACTTTTGATTGCGTCCACAAAGGAACGTCAGGAAATTTTCCGCCGGATTTTTCAAACACAAAATTATGAAGCTTTGCAGTGCAAGTTGAAGGATGAATCGACCATTCTTAGAAACAAATATGATGAGATACAAAGAAGCATTAAACAATATATAGGCGGCATTGTATGTGAGGCAGACAATTTGCTTGAAACCGACGCGCAAAAAGCTAAGGACGGACAATTGACAATCCATTCCGTTTTGGAAATGCTTACAAATCTTAACGCGCAAGATGAATCTAAATTAGAGATTGAAAGCTTTACGCTAAAAACGGTCGAAAATGAAATTTCAAAGATTGACGCCACATTAGGCAAGGTCGAACGGGACATAAAAGTCAGAGCGGATCTCGATAAGGCACAATTTAACCTAAAAGAATCAGCGGAAAAATTGCCGGCATTACAGACCGCTTACAACGATGCGGAAAAATACCTACCCGAAATAGAATCTCTTACAAGACAGATTTTAACGGAACAAACTAAGCTCCCGAAATATGATGAACTTGATTTATCGGCAAAAGAGCTTGACAAAAAAGAAAAATCGCTGACCGTTCTTACGACAAAAAGAGAAGAATTGACGGAAACAATCCGATTGAAAAAAGAAAAACAAAAAGCGCTGCAAAACGAGCTCGCCTCCATAAAAGACACCGACAACAAGAAAGTCAGGCTGGAATACGAACTTGAGAAAGCGAATTACAGAAAAACACAATTGAATGAATTAATTGCGTTAATTCGTGAAAAAACAAAAATTCAAACCGCTTACGAATTTTCCGAATACGAATACATAAGATTGCGTGATTCGGCGGAAACTGCAAATGCCGAATATGTCAGCTTAAACCGTGCTTTTCTTGATGCCCAAGCGGGAATATTTGCGGCAACCCTTATCGACGGTAAGCCTTGTCCCGTATGCGGGGCAAAAGAACACCCCGCTCCCGCGGACATATCATACGGGGCGCCAACCGAAAGGGCGGTAGAAACAGCAAAAAAGAAAGCGGATACAGCACAAAAGGGTGCTTCCGATGCAAGCGGTAAAGTCGCAGTCGAAAGGGGCAGGTTGGAAGCTAAGTATGGCGAGGTTATTAAAGCCGCGAAAGGAATTTTCGGCAACCCGCCCGAAAACATGGAAAAAACTATATCCGTCGAGTTAAATCAAATTACCGATACTATCCTCAGATTGTCAAACAGTATAAAAGAGGAAAAGTTCAGAGGCGAGCGAAAGGTTATTATCGAAGCAAATTTGCCGGAACTTGAAAAAGCGCTTACCAATTCCATCGAGGCGTTAGCTGCCGATGAAACGGCTATCGCGGCATTGACGGCGGAGATAAGCGGTTCAAAATCCGCTTTGCAGAACTTGAAAAACTCTTTAGTTTTTGCGGCGAAAGCGGATGCGGCGAAAAATATACTCGCACTTTCCGACAGAAAAAAGAAACTGGAAAACACTGTTTCCGCCGCAAAGGAGCTCCTTGACAACCAAAGCAGACTCGTTGAAAAATTCGGCACGCAAACAAAAACGCTGACAGAACAACTGGATGGAACGGAATCCTTTGATATTATAAAGCTTCGCGAACAAAAAACACTACTTTCCGAAAAAAAGAAGACTCTCTCGGATAAAATTACCGCCATCTCAAACAGATTGATAACAAACACAAATATTAAAATGTTCGTAACCGAACGGCTTACAGATGTCACTGAAGTTGAACGGCGATATAAGCGGGTAAAAGATCTTGCGGATACCGCTAACGGGCAACTTGCCGGCAAAGAGAAGATAACGCTTGAAACTTATGTCCAGGTATCATACTTTGAAAGGATTATCCGCCGTGCGAACATTCGGCTGATGATAATGTCAGTCGGTCAATATGAACTTAAACGCGCCGTGGACGCAAGCAATAACCGCGGTAAGAGCGGTTTGGAGCTTAATGTCATAGATCATTACAACGCCTCGGAGCGGAGTGTGAAAACACTCTCGGGCGGCGAATCTTTTATGGCTTCACTCTCGCTTGCGTTGGGGCTTTCCGATGAAATCCAATCCGCATCGGGCGGAATCAAACTTGATACAATGTTTGTTGACGAGGGTTTCGGTTCGCTTGATGAGGATACGCTTTCCCAAGCACTGAAGGTTCTGAACGGTTTAGCCGAAAGCAATTTGCTTATCGGCATAATATCCCATGTCTCCGAACTCAAGGAGCGTATTGACAAGCAGATAATAGTCAAAAAAGAAAGAAGTGCCGGCAGCAGAGTGGAAATTATTACATGAGCGTGAGCTTAAATGCATAACCGAAGAAAAACCTACGGCAATAACATAGAAATAAAAATACACTATACGATGTTCGGTTTTTATATCGATACTGCGCCGGATCGTTTTATTTATAGTATCTTTTATTTATTGAGTTACCGTAAGGTCGCCATACTCCCGAAGTATGCGGTTTGACTCGGAAATTTACGCGTTAAAATTTCACAAAAACGCCTTAAACAAAAAGACAATGCGCGGCATATCGTCAAGATCGCCATGTTCCCGAAGTATGCGGTTTGACTCGGAGACTCGCGCGTTAAAATTTCATAAAAACGTCTTAAACAAAAAGACAATGCGCGGCATATCGACGTGACATTTAGGTAAAATACCCTAATGTCACGTCGATATGCCGCGCAAATTTGCCGGAGACGATTTGAAGATTTAATTGCGTACGCAAAGAAATGTATATCTATTTCAGTAAAGATTTACCGCTCATTTCCGGGGGAACGGGCAAACCCATAAGTTCCAGCATCGTCGGAGCGAGATCGCAGAGCTTGCCGCCGTCTCTGATTTCACGTTTTTTATGAGTATCCACGACGATAACGGGGACGGGGTTGGTGCTGTGCGCCGTAAAGATCGAGCCGTCTATGTCCGTCATCTTATCGGCGTTGCCGTGATCGGCGGTTATTATAGCTGTGCCGCCCACCTTCTGAACGGCGGTTATCACTTTTTTCACGCACTCGTCCACTACGCCCACGGCTTGAACCGCCGCATTCATAGAACCGGTATGCCCCACCATATCGCAGTTGGCAAAGTTGAGAATCACGGCATCGAATTCTTTGGATAAAATAAGCTCAACCGCCCTTTCCGTCACTTCGTACGCGCTCATCGACGGTTTCAAGTCATAGGTCGCGACTTTCGGAGAATTTATCATTTCTCTTGTTTCGCCTTCGTTCGGAATTTCCGATCCGCCGTTAAAGAAAAACGTCACGTGCGCGTATTTTTCGGTCTCGGCAATTCGCAATTGTTTCAAACCTTGCGACGCGATATATTCCCCTAACGTATTTTTAAGCGACTGCGGCTTAAACGCAACTTCCACATTGCTGAAGGTATCGTCGTATCTCGTCAAGCAGACGTATACGGGTTTCAAATATCCCGTAAAACGTTCAAAACCGTCAAAGCTCTCTTCCGTAAACGCCCGCGTGATTTCACGGGCGCGGTCGGGTCGGAAGTTATAGAAGATTATGGAATCCTCCGCGCCGACGACTCCTATCGGTTTGTTGAAAGGTTTTTCAAGCCCGGGAACCGTTTCCGGACTTACGATTACGGTAGGCAGGACAAATTCGTCGGAAACGTTGTTCATATAACTCTTCAACACCGCTTCGACCGCCGACGTCTCGCTTATGCCGTTGCCGTACGTTAAAAGATCGTAAGCGCGTTTCACTCTGTCCCAACGATTATCGCGATCCATAGCGTAATAGCGCCCGACGACCGAGGCGATTTTACCCGTGCCTATCTCCTTCATCTTTTTCTCAAGTTCGCCTATGATCGCGGATGCGGAACACGGAGGCAAATCGCGTCCGTCAAGGAAGCAATGCACATAAACTTCCGGCACCTCGCGGTCTTTGGCGAGCTTCAGCAGCGCGTACAGGTGATCGATGTGGCTGTGTACGCCGCCGGGTCCCAACAATCCAATCAGGTGCAGCTTTTTTCCGGGTCGTTTGGCATTCTCTACCGCCCTTAAAAAAACCTCGTTCGTGAAAAAATCGCCGTCCGTTATCGACTTCGATATACGCGTGAAATCCTGATAAACGATACGCCCCGCGCCGATATTAAGGTGGCCGACTTCGCTGTTGCCCATCTGTCCGTCGGGAAGTCCGACATCCATACCGCTTGCGCCCAAAAGCGAATGGGGGTATCTCTCCTTCAACGCGCGGATATTTGGAATACCCTGCTTGCGTATCGCGTTTCCGTCCGTCGCCTTAGAATAACCGAAACCGTCCAAAATAATCATTGCGGAAAATCTCGTCTTTTTACCCATTATAATTTCCTCCTGTCGATAAGCGCTTGGGCGCGTATGCGCCCAAGCCGTACCGTTATTGTAAATTAAGTTACAGTCTTATTAATTTGCCCGCGCATTGCGCGGGCAAGGGCGTATTATCACACTTCACGGCAGCGTATCGCAACCCGTATATATCCTAAAAGTTCACTACGCGTGAGAAGTCCTCAGCTTTCAAAGAAGCTCCGCCGATCAACCCGCCGTCAATTTCCGACTCCGACATAAGCTCCGTCGCGTTCTTTGGATTCATGCTGCCGCCGTATTGAATGCGAACTTTTGCTTCGGCGGCTTTGGCGCCGTAAAGCGCCTCCATAGCGTTTCTTATGACCTTTATAGTTTCGTTGGCATCTTTGGCGGTGGCGGTCTTGCCCGTGCCTATCGCCCAAACGGGTTCATATGCGATCACGGTGTTATAAAGCTCCGATTCGGGAATATCTTTAAACGCCGCTACGGTTTGACGCACTACGACTTCTTCGGTCTTTCCTTCCTCGCGCTCCGAAAGCAGCTCGCCGACGCAGATTATGGGCTTCAGACCTTTTGCCAGGGCTGCTTTGGCGCGCAAATTCACGGTTGCGTCGGTTTCTCCGAAGAACTGACGTCTTTCGCTGTGACCGACTATGACGTACTCGACGCCTAATTCCTTGAGCATTTCCGCGGAGATTTCTCCCGTAAACGCGCCTTTAGCCGCCCAATGCACATTTTCCGCGCCGACCTTTATGTTCGTATTCTTGGTCAGTTTCACCGCCGCCGCAAGGGATGTGTACGGCGCGCAAATCACTACGTCGCAATCCGCGTCCTTGACGAGAGGAATAAGCTCCTTTACGAGGGTTTGCGTCTGCGCGACGGTATTGTTCATTTTCCAGTTACCGGCGATAATAGCCCTGCGTTTTTCGTTAAGACATTCTATGCCGGGAAGCGCCTTGCCTTCTAAAAATTCCAAGCTTGCGCCGCCGCCGGTGGAAATATGAGTTACTTTATCGCCGTAGCCAAGTTGCACGACTGCCGCCGCGCTGTCGCCGCCGCCGATTATCGTAACGGCGTTGGTTTTAGAAAGAGCCTCCGCCACGGCTTTGGTGCCTACGGCGAACTTTTCCTGCTCGAACACTCCCATGGGTCCGTTCCAAACCACCGTTTTAGCCTTAGCTATGACTTTGGCATATTCCCTGACGGTTTTAGGCCCGATGTCCATGCCCATGAATCCGGCGGGAATATTGTCGCCTACGGTTACAATCTCCGTGGCGTTTGCGAAATCGTTCGCCGCAACGTTATCGGACGGAATGAGCAGTTTGACCCCCTTCTCCTCGGCTTTTTTCAACAGACCCGCCGCTAAATCCACCTTATCTGACTCGCATATTGAGTTACCGACCTCAAAGCCCAACGCCTTTTTAAACGTATACGCCATGCCGCCGCCGATGAGAAGAGCGTCCACCTTTTCGATAAGGTTGTCTATAACCTTAATTTTATCGCTGACCTTTGCGCCGCCCAAAATCGCCACGAAGGGACGCTTGGGATTTTCCAATGCTCCGCCTAAAAACGCCAGTTCTTTCTCGATGAGGAAGCCGGACACGGCGTCTTTGACGAAACCGTAAAGGACTATGCCCGCGGTAGAACAGTGAGCGCGGTGGGCGGTACCGAACGCGTCGTTGACGTATATTTCCGCGAATTCGGCAAGCGCGGCGCAGAACTTTTTGACCTTTACCTCGGCGTCGTCGAAATCCGCCTGAGTTATCTTGGCGGCTTCGGCTTTAACGGCCGCCTTCTCGTCCGCTTTGGCGACCGCGCCTTCCTTTATAAGCTTTTTGACCTTGACCTTAGCCGCGTCCTTAGCATACTCCGCGAGTGTCTTTCCGCAAACGCTCGCGCAAAGCTCCTCCTCCTTGTGGAAACGCACGTTCTCCAACAACACCGCTTCGCCGTCCTTAAGCGCGGCTACCGCGGATTTGGCGGAATCCCCGATAACGTCCGAGGCGAAAGTAAGCTTGCCGTCTAAAAGTTCGTTAAGCCTGTCCGCGACGGGTTTTAATGAAAACTCCGGCTTTACCTTGCCGTCGGGACGCCCTAAATGAGAACATAAAATGACCTTAGCGCCGTTTTCCAATAAATATTTAACGGTGGGCAACGCGCCGTTGATCCTGTTCTCATCGGTTATCACGCCGTCCGCGATAGGTACGTTCAGGTCAAGCCTGACTAAACATTTTTTGCCTTTTACGCTGATGTCTCTGATGGTTTTCTTCATGTTTTTACTCCTTGGAAGCGCTCGCGCTTCGATATAACGCCGCGGATAAATTTTTCGTTATTCAATCCGCCGCTTTTAATTTTTATATTGAAAACGGTTTCCCGTCCCGTTCAACCGCCTGCAACGGCGGTCAGTCTGTCCGCAATAAATTCGGTGCGGATTTTTCGACGGGAGATTTCGTTCGCTTCCCGAAATAAAACGGAAACGCAACAAATCGGTTAAAAAGCCATGCGTTATTCCTATCGCGGATTTGTTAACGCGCCCGCGGACTTTAGACCCGTAAAATCCGTGCGGCGCATAGCTTCATAGAGCAATATCGCGACCGCGTTCGACAGATTGAGAGAACGGGTTTCTCCCAACATAGGTATGCGCACCGTCATGTCATAGTTCGCGCTCAGCAGGCGTTCGGGCAATCCCTTAGTTTCCTTGCCGAAAACAAGAAAATCGCCGTCGCGGTAATCGGCGGTATCGTACCGTTTTGCCGCTTTCGTGGATGCGAAAAAAAACCGCGAGCCTGCGTTCTCAGAGAAGAACTCATTCAAACCGCCGTATACGGTAATATTCACCGCGTCCCAGTAGTCCAACCCGGCGCGCCTGACCGCTTTTTCGGAAATGTCGAAGCCTAACGGTTCCACTAAGTGCAAACGCGAGCCGGTTGCGGCGCACGTTCTTGCTATGTTGCCGGTATTTTGAGGAATTTCCGGCTCTACGAGAACGATATTAAACATACCTCGACCGAAAACCTCCGTCAGCAAGACTATAGTTATTATACAACTAAAATTGTTATAATTCAATCAAATAAAAGCCCGTGCAAAAAATTTTTTATGCGGATTCGAAGAAGCACGCCGTTTTACTTAAAAGAAAAATCCCCCGCCTTGCACGGCGGGGGATATAAGCTTTTATTGCGGTTTGGCAGACCTAAAGGAACTTATGTGTTGGAGCTCGGATTCATGAACTCCGGACGCGTAAGGATCTTCAACATCGTATATAGGCAGTTTTTCAATATCACCTTATCGCGCGGATCGGCGGCACTGAAATACGCACCTATCAAAACCCTCGTGATCGCGATGTAAGTGCTTCTCTTAGTATGCGTCGTCAACAGATAATCCATGAACGGCGGAAGCTTTGCGAACTTCGGGGGTTTTTCCTTTTCGACGACGGGCGCCGGCACAGGCTCGGACGCCTTGACGACAGGCGCCGGCGTAAGCTCGGACACCGTGACGACAGACGCCGAATCAAGCTCGGACACCTCTTCAATTTCGTCTGATGCGGAAACATCTTCCTTGATTTCGGCGGAGTCTGCGACCGTTTCCTTATCGCTCTCCGCCACCGTAAAATTTGAGTTGTCCTCGTCTTCTAATGTGGCTACATCGTCGTCGTCATAGACGCCTTCTATATAGTCGGCGGTATCGGTTATCACGACCTCGTCGGCAAGAACTTCCGCCTCGTCGTCGTCATAAAGACCGTCGACATAGTCGGAAGCCGCCGTGTCACGGACAGGCGCGGGTTCCGGCTTGACCTCCTCCGTCGCAACATTATTGTTGCGATCGATGTAGATGTTATTATTTATGGTAATTCCGCGGCGGTATTCCTCCTCGGTTTCACTCTTCGGATACTTCGCGACCGCACCGCCGATGACCTCTTCAATTTCTTTGGACGCCGTCGAAAGCTCTTCGTTTGAGGGCTCGACCGCCTTGAGGTTCTGCAGCATAACGGCGGTGTCCAAGTCGTCCTGCATCTTGTAGAACGCCTTAAGGCACGCGTTTACGTTAAGTCTGCCGATGAGGACGAGAACGAAACTTAAAACCGCGCCGGCGATTACCGCGTAAATGGAATTGGTGAGGACTTCCTCAAGCGTACCCTTTTCACTCGCGATGCCCAAAATGAAATAGGCGCCTATGAGAACCACCAAAACGGCGTTGAAAAGAGAAACGCCGAATTCCCGTGCATAAAGAACTTTGGGGCGCTTGTAGCAGGCCTTTTCGCTCACGAACTCGCTAGGATAACCGAAACGCTGTTCCATGAACGCCGCCCACTGAAGTTTAACCGTCTTAGGACTTTTATTTATGCAGGCGATCTCAAAATCTTCCACGTTTTCGTCGTCGATTATGCCGTCCGGAGAGTTTGCGATATATTTTGAAATTCTTCTCGATGCGGATTTAAGCTTAGTTGCCTTGTTCCCTATGCTGCAAAGGGCGATGATAAGGAATATCGCCGCAATGGCTATTACCAAACCGATAAAGAAGCCGCCGACCTCAAAATTTTCAATCTTTGCGGTAAGCTCCGTCAGCTTGGCGTAGATGTCGTTTAAAAATTGCATAAACGTAATCTCCTCGTGCGTGTTTTATACATTTACTATTATAC
>JAITEJ010000089.1 GCA_031282095.1 Clostridiales bacterium | reverse complement strand
TGTTTTCCCGCCTATCATAAGCGGCATATAGCTGAAAATCATGGCGAACACACCGTAGGCGATCGCGGTAACCGCCCCTAGTAAAATCGCTATGGAAACGTTTTTATTTGCCGCGACCAATTCCCCGTCGCCGGACACGTTGAACGTAGGCGACTTGACGTCGGCGCGTATCGACAGACAGGTAAGCGTGATTATCAGCAGTTCGGAGATCGCCAAGATACTCAATACGTCGCTGATGACGACTATATTCCCGTTTTTCTCGCCGGCGAAGCCGATATACACGACCGCGCAGCACAACAGAACCGACACCGTGGCGACCGTTCCGTACAGCACGAGTTTGGCGAATATCTGTTTGGCGTAGGATACGGGGATGGTTTTCGTTTGATAGAAGGTGCCGCCCTCGCGCGATATGGCGGTGGACGCGAACGATACGATTATGGTTATAAATATCGTAACCACGAGAAGCGTCAGACCCGGCACAATCCTCGTGCCGACCGCCTGCGCGCCTAACGCGCTTGCCATTTTACCGCAGAAATACACCATTACGGGAGCCGCGGCCGCCATGGCGAAATACTGAAAGCTGTAATTGAACGAACGGAATATTAGGAAGAACTCTCTGTGCAGTATTGTCCCGAATATCGAGCGTTTGCGCGAGGTGGTTTTACGCTTAAACGCGGTTTTCTCCGTTTCTATTCCGTAGAGTATAATTTTGAAATACGTGACGCGGCTTATGGAAAGACCCAACGTCCCCGTCGCGACGGCGATTATTAAAAGCGCCATGAGAGCGCGCAACGCATGGTCGCCCGTCAGCACGTCCGCGAACCATCTGAACGGATAGGCTTTGGCGGCGACTTCACGAATAACGCTCACCATTTCCGGGGACATCAAGGAAACCTCTTGTTCCTTGATGTATTCGATAACCGTCGAAAGCAACGTCATGTAAACCGCGAAACAGCCGGCGAGAATGACGACTAACAATATAAGGACTATAAGGAATTTATTTTTTATGAGGTTGATAAGCCCCATCGCGGGTATGGCGATGATATTCGCCAAAAAGAACGACGTCAGATTCAGCAGAAGGAAAATCACCGCCGCCGAAGCGTAATACGCGGCGTCCGCGGAGGTAATCACGCCGTACGTTATGAAGAAAGGCGCGGACAACGCCAAGCCTATTATCAGATTGGACACGATGACGCTTATCGATTTGGCGGTCAGAATGTCGGAGCCGCTCACCGGAAAACGCAGCAGCAACTCGTTGTCGCCCTTATAGAAAAGGTTCTTTACGAGCATAGCGGTGCAGATCAGCGTTTCCACTGTGAGTATTATGATCGCGACTATGGTCAGATAGGCGTGGTTAAGCGTGCCTTGAGCCGCTCCCTTTAAAAATATTTGCGACAGCAGGTAGACCCCCGCCACAAGTACGCCGAAAATCGCCGCGCCGAAAATGAGGTCGAAGATAATCTTCAGCCAGGTCTTTGCGGATTTTAAGCTGTTACCGCCGAATTTAGACCTGAAGTCCATACGCAGCAGAGTTAAAATATTGCCGAACATCGCCACTCTCCTTAATCGGGTCTGCGCCCGACGCGCGGCGCCGTGGTCGGATCGAAAAAGCCGTCCCGAGTCTTTCCCGCGATAACCTCCGTCAATCCGCGTTCGCACGCATCCGTCAGACGGAAGAACCTGTCCTCAAGGGCGGCGGCGTTGTCCGGGCGTCCGGCTATCTGCACGACGTCGAGTAGCTTTCCCTCGCTGATTATCGCGGCGCGGTGGCACAGCTTTTTCACCAAATCGAGGTTGTGCGACGAAAAGAAAACGGTGTTCCCCTTGCGGCAATGCTCCCTCATATAGGATACGATTTCGTTGGTGGCCTGCGGGTCAAGACCCATCATCGGTTCGTCCAGCACCCAAAGGCGCGGCTCGTGTATAAGCGCGGCGATGATACAGATTTTCTGCTTCATGCCGTGCGAATAAGACTTTATCTGTCTGTCTACGGCGAACGTCAGCTTGAACAACTCCAAATAATGGTTAAGCCTCCTGACTCTGTCCTCGCGGGAAACCTTATATAAGTCCGCGACGTAGTTCACGTATTCGCGGCCGGTCAGCTTCTCGTACACGCTGTGATTGTCGGGAACGTAGCCCATGTTTTGCTTAGCCTTAAGCGGTTCCTTTTTTATGTCGTAACCGCAAACGACGATACGCCCCGAATCGAAAGGAAGTATCCCCGTAACACTTTTGATCGTTGTTGATTTTCCCGCGCCGTTCTTGCCCAAAAAACCGAAAATTTCTCCCGGACGCAAATCCAGGCTTAAATCCTGAACGGCGATTTTGTCGCTGTTCGGATATTTTTTCACCAAATGCTCTATCGTAAGCATGATTTATCCTCCATAACGCTCCGCGGACACGCCGAACAGCGTTTTGTTTATAAGTACCGTTTATTTCTCCCGTTGCAGATATGCGCTCAGTGCGAGCGTCTTAATTCGGGAGGCGTTTATCCGCATACCGTATTGCCGAGCCGCGGGCACACGCGCGCGTGCGTATTTTTAGAAAGTTTAATAACCTAATTTCCGTTATTATGCGGCGGATTTATCCGTCCCGTCGTATACGCACGAAAGAACGCGTATAACGCCGTATATTATTATTTTGTGAATAAGGAAATAAATTAGACGGAAATACGTCAAAAAACCCTCGCGCATAACGAAGGTTAAAAAAATCTTATTGTATTAATCTCAAAACCGATTTTCTTCCCGAAACATCTTTCACTTCATATGAAACGTTCGCACGCTTAGCCTCGGTGTCCGGAGCGCCGCGGTAAAAAACTGCGTCTCCCATGCCGCCTAGGAAAGGCAGCCCGTCATTAAATACAATGATTACAATATTTAAAAAGACGATCACGGCTACAAAGAATATATGTGTGACGTAGGCGGTCCAAACAAACATAACGTTGCCGGCAAAGCCCATCAAAGACATAAGCTCGCCAAACTGCAGCCGGAAATTAGAAAGCAGAACTATAAAAATAAACTCCAAAATAACCGCGTTACGCACCCCGCGTACGCGCGTCCTTGAAAGCACGGCGATAAATAAAGCCAGAACCAGATAAACGGCAAAACACGAAACCGCCCCTAAAGCGACGTCGATCCGTTGTATTTCAAATCCGTTCACGGCGGACAGTGTATTCATGTTTTTATTATACTATTCTCATATGAGTATGTCAATAAAAAACTTTATTTTGCAATTTTCTCCCATTTTCAATAAAATTTGTCAGAATAAATATTTAATATATGCATTTCGTATCGATTAACATTGAGTATTGAACGCATGATTTTTCAGCCGACTGCCGCCTGAATAAATCGAAAAATAAAAAAATGAGAGATTTCGTTTAATTCAGTCCGATTCCCATGTAAAAAACGTCTCCGTCGCCGAAATTTTCGTAAATACGCCCGTAAACCTCTCCGAACAGCAGCAAGCGGTTCGCGCCGCCGTAAATCTTCACGTTTCTCACTCCGTCAACCGTTTTAACGGCCGTAAATGTGCCGCCGGAATATAAAATCAGCGTTATTCCGTATTCTTTTCGGACCGCGAACAGCTTTCCCCCCGCATAATCGCACTCGTCCGCTATATCGCCGTCCGCCGCGGACGCGTTCAGGATAAAGTTACGCTCCAAATGCTCGCAATAATACGCCGCCGAGCCGCCGCCTATCAGCAAAAAGCCCTTTTCATTAGTCAGCCGCGACAGCCGCGCCGAAGTAAGATTTAAAATCTCGTCGTGTACCAAGGAAAGCGTTTCAGAAACGCACATTAATTTTAATTTTCCTTCCGAACGCGATAAAAATACAAATCCAAATTTAAAACTGTCAATTTTTATAGGTAAAGTCATTATTTGTAAAAATTCTGTATTGTTAAAGCTTTTGGATACGGTTGCGCCGCCCGTGAAATTAAAGACGGTCACACTTGCTCTTGCGGTTCCGTTGGTGAACACCGCCGCGCCGTTCGCATACTCATAAACGGATTTTATACTCTCCGCGCCGCTTAACGCATATTCTCCTAACCGCTCCGCGTCGCCGTCCGCGCTCACGTACCTCAAGCTTAAGGAGTTTCCGGACAGCACGGTAAGATATGCGCCGTCCGAGCGTCCGCCGCCCGGCAGATACGCGGCGTCCTTGCCTTCTCCGAGGGTCAGCTTGGTTACGGAGCCGAGATCGTGCGATATCGCGTAGTGCTTTATATACCCTTCGCCCTTAGCGGCTATAAACAGCCCGAAACCGCCCATCGCAGAATCTAAATAGCTCTCCCCCGCGTCCAGCGTCAGCACGGCATCCAACGCGTCGTCTGAAAACAACGCCGCTCCCACCGACGGCGCCGCCGCCGTAAAGTCATATCCGTTCGACGACGTTTCCAACACTACAGCCGTCTTGCCGTCGCCGCGCGGGTGAACGGCTTTCAGCGTTTCGCTTCCCGTTCCCCCGGCATGTTGGTAAAGCGAGCCGTCCGAAAGCATAATCGCCGCTCGCGGTAAAACGCTGTAGTAAACGTCGGGAACGGGAGCGGGATGGGTTTCCCCACCGTCCCCGGCATCGTCCGCGCCGCCGCTTTCATCGCCGCCCGCATCGGGCGTTTCGGGTTGAACGCCGCCGTCGTCCACGGACGCCGCCGGAGCCGCGCCGCCGCTCAGCCATATATCCCTGTAAACGGTAAAGCAGAGCGCCGCCGCCATGAACAGCACAAACAATATCAGCCATTTTATTTGAGGCTTCGCTTTAGACATTTTCAATCACCTTAAGACAATATTTCTTAAAAACACGGACGCGCCCGCAACGGCTGTGCAACTTCAAGTTTGCAACCTGTGACGACCGTTTCATCGGAAACGCGTACGCGCCCGCAACGGCTGTGCAGTTAAAATACGCGGAAACACTTCCGCTAAGACGCGCGGTCCGGCGTTCACAAACCGATAAACGAAAGCTCATATCTGCGCACGAAACACTTCCGCTAAAACGCGCGGTCCGGCGTCACAAACCGATAAACGAAAACGCATACCGACGCATGAAACACTTCCGCTAAGACGCGCGGCCGAGCGTCGGTCGCGGCGGGCAAGCACATCCGGCAAGCCATGTGGACCGATATGAAATCAGAAAAGATACGGCTTCAGTGATTACCGGGTTTCCGTCCGCCGTCTTAAATAATAACCCGTTTTGTTGTACGCGTATGCTTGCGCGCAAAAAAATATACTTTTCCGCATTTTTCGCATTATATGAAAATTTTTCGCATTCGGAGAATTCCGTGGTAGGAACACAGAGTGAGCAAGGCTTACGTGCGTGTGTTCTGAAATTTTATTGAAAGACTTCGCTTCGGAGGGATCCTCGGTAGGGACATAGTGAGGAATACCTACGTGCGTGTGTTCTGAAATTTATTTAAAGTCTCCGCGTAAATCGCTTGCCGTACGCGGCAGGAACCGAACGCAGATATAAACAGCCCGTCTTTCTCAAAGCAAAATCCCGTCGTATTATCTGAGTTGTTCTGAATCATTATATCTATCTCCGATAAGACCGAAATCGGACGCCGATATAAACCGCCCGTCTCTCTCAACACAAACTCCCGCATTCTTGTTTGAGTTGCTCGTCGTCTCTATCTCCATCGCCTGTGTGACCGAGATCGGACGCCGATATAAACGCTGACGCCCTTTTAAGGTAAAATACCGTCGCCTTGTTCGGGCGGCTCCTCGTCTTTATCGCCTCCGTTTGTTTTGACTCCGCCTATTATACCCGCGGCGACAAGCAGCCCGGAAACCGCCGTTATAAACGCGTCGACAGTGTCGGTAGCAATCCGTATTCCGCATATCCTCAGCGCTACCATCACCGCGCCTCCGAGCGCGCAAATAAAGCCGGCTTTCTTACATATCTTCTTCAATTTTTCTTTATCTTTCACACTAACCTCCGTGCCGCTCCCGTGAACGGCACAACTAGGCATTAAAGCCCTTTAATTGAGTTTTCAGCCGCATTGAGTCGCATTCAACTCTTTGCCGCTCCGACAAAACAGCTAAATCAGATACAAATACTTTACAATTGAGTTTTCCTTCATATTAAGGTTCGCATTAAACTCTTCGCGGCTCCTGCGAAACGGTACAACCGAACACTAAAGCCCCCCAACTGAGTTTTCCTGCCGCATTAGGGTTCGCATTAAACTCTTCGCGGCTTCTGCGAAACGGTACAACCGGGCACTAAAGCCCCTCAACTGAGTTTTCCGTCATATTAAGGTTCGCATTAAACTCTT
>JAITEJ010000180.1 GCA_031282095.1 Clostridiales bacterium | reverse complement strand
CCGGAGTTCACGAGTTAACCAACGACTTCGGCAAGCCAAAGAACTTCTCCATCACCGATTCTAAGCCGGGCGTAGATAAGCTTCTCGCAGGGATAGTCGATACCGCAAGCCAAGAGCTTCTTGACAATCTCGGATTATCCGTCGATATGCCCATAACATACGACGGCGGCGTGATCGTCGGTAACGGTATATACGACGATTGGAAAACCTCTTTGGAAAATAAAACGCTGAGCGGTTTTGAAAAGTTGCTCATGCTGAGAAGCGTGGATAAAGCGGGCGAGAGCGATGGCGACGCCCCCGTGCCTCAGCCTATAGCGGCGGGCTTTAAGTCGGACAGCTTCACACTTTCGGCATCGAGCTACTACAAACTTTCCGTTTGGGTGAAAACCCTCGGCGGAGCCAAGGCGAGTATAATATTGGGCAGTGAAAATCCGTCCAACACCGACGGTGTCGACCCGTGGTTCGCGGGAATCGAAGCGGAGAGCTGGACTCAATACGTTCTGTATATCGAGGTCGGTTTAACGAGCGTTTCCAACGCCACGCTGTCGCTTTGGCTAGGAACCGATTATAAAACGGCGGCACAGTACACCGAAGATACCGCTAAGTCGTCGGGGACGGCGCTGTTCGACTCCGTAGAGTTGGAAACGATTACACAGCGCGACTACGAGTTGGCGTCCGACGGGGAAAGAACCAAGATGATTTCCTACATGACCGACAGTTTCGACACCGTCGCGTCCAGCGACGCCGACAGAACGACCGTCGCATCTCCCTCAAAATGGACGGGACAGACCGACGTAACCAGCCTCAGTTCTTCAAATACGGTCGCGGGCGTCGCGGATACAAGATATGTGGAGATAAATAACGCATTCGGTTTAAAGACCGACAACGACGCAAGCACGGAAACCGCTCCTTCGCCGGATGAAATAGCCGCGTCCAAAATAACGCAGGACGAGCTCGCCGCACATACCGGCAATAAGTTATTGGTCGTCAATAACATAAGACCCTCGGCATATTCGTTTACGTCGAACAGCTATTCCTTTTCAAGTCTGTCCTATTACAAGGTCAGCCTCTGGGTTAAGACAGTCAAGGTGGATGCCGAGAAAGGAGCGTATATACAACTCTATATGGATGCCGAAAATACGCTTATATTCGAGGGTGTGAACACCGACGCGGCGTGGGTGCAGTATACTTTTTATGCCGCGACGGCGAATTCCTCGCTGTCTCCTACAGTTAAAGTAGGGTTAGGCAAATTTATTTCCGACGACGATGAGTCGGGTCTGCTCGCGGGCTATCTCATGGCCGACGATGTACGCATCGACAAGATGACCGAATCAAAGTTCAACGAGCTGTTTTCCTCCGAGGACGAGGGCGGAAAGTTTCTTCCCGATCCTAAGTATAATCAGGTGCGCGTACTCGACAAATACGCCGACATTGCAGACGACGAAAATACGACCGACGACGACGGCACCACCGTCGGCACGCCCAGCGAATACACATGGTTATGGATTTCCTCTATCGTGTTCGGAGCCGTCACCATCATAGTCGTGGTCGTTTACTTCATCAAAAAGTACCGCAAACCCAGAAAGAAAGACCCCGAATCCGAACCCTCCTACAGCAAGGATGCCGACGGCTCGCTTACCATGGAAGCTAAGGAAGAAAAATATAACGAGTTTAAGGACTGATGTTCTTTATTATGTTTTTAAGCGGCACGGAACCGCAAGCGGCTGCGCTTGCGGTTCCGTTTCTTTCTTGACTCCGAGAAAAAGGATGGTTGTCGGCATACCGTCGATCGTTCGTCGACAATATACGCTCATGCGCGTTTGTCTCTAAAGTTTTTTTGCTTGATTTAAAAGAGCATAAATGATACAATATTGACGATATAGGCTATTCGGGGGTAAGACAGGCGCCCGTTCAGTGCGGAATGAATTATGATATGATAAGCTGCGCGGAAATGAGTGTCTGCGTGACGATCGTTCGGTTTCACCGCAAGTGAAAGCATAATGTCGGAAATTACCCCGTGCGTATATCCGGAAATCGGATATACGCCGGGCAGAATCAATTATAATCGGCGGCGCGGAATACGCCGGCCGTAAAGGGAGTTGCCGTTATGTTAAATCAGCGTGCGCAAGAAGTGCTTAATTACATAAGGAGTATTTCACGCGACGGGGCGTATAAGGTAATTGATGCGGGCGATATAATGGATACGCTGTCTGAAACCGTGACTCTTGCCGAGCTTTCGCAAACCGTGAAAGATTTACAGGAACGTGATTACGTTTTGGTCAAATACGCCACACTTAACGATTATTGCGTTGCGCCCAGCAATAAGGCGATTATCGAAGAGGAAAAGCAAATTGCCGCCGCAAAAAAAGTGATTGCGGAAACCGCCGCGGTCGCCGTGAAACCTTTCGAGGACGCGCTTAATCCCGATGCGGTTATTTCGCCCGCACCTTTTAACGTCAAGAAAACCGTGGTTAAAGCGGCTTTTTTCGGAGCGCTTATGGGAAGCGGAGTAACGGGAATAATTCATATAATAATCGCCCTGTTAACGTAAGACGCGTGCGAAAATTCGATTACGCCGACGCGGTAAGAGATAGTTTATAAGGCGCGGATTATACTGCGCCGACGTGCTTAAAATTCATAATGCGTATGAGAGTGCGGAACAAACCGGCGCTCTGACAGTTCATAGGCGTACGGTATCTTTATTCTCAGCACCTATGTCTATGCCGGCGTCCCCAACTCTTAACCGGCTTTTGTAAACCGTCGGCGCGGATTGTCCCTTGACGTTTGTCCGCGGGGTAAGTGAACGGATATTCGCAATTTTATATCGTTATCCGTCTTTTGAGGTTGCGCCGCAGACCTAATAATAAGCGCGCCGCCGTTATAGGATAGGCGGAACGCAAATTTAATGCCGTAAAGGAGAAATGTATGGCGCTTGACAAGAAAAACCCGCTGTCAAAAAAGGAAAAGGCGTTGATGAAGGTCGTGTACCGTGAAGCTATGATGAATAACGGAGCCTGCCTGCTTTCGCCTATTGACATCTTTGAAAGACTGCCGCTTGATCTTGAGTTTAGGGCTACGGAGCTTGAGCCTACGTTAAAGGTGTTGGA
>JAITEJ010000130.1 GCA_031282095.1 Clostridiales bacterium | reverse complement strand
AGACCTTAGGGGCATAGCCGTTTTCCGAAAGGCAAAGCCTAAAGGTTTTGAACGCGCCCTTTTGCATTACGTCCATGAACTCGTTATCGGGATCCCGCACTAGCGAATCGGGAAAAATCAGTACGTCCATACCCTCTTTCAAGGTTTCAAAAGTTTTGCGGTAGGTAATCGCGATACGTTCGTTTCTGTATACGGGAACGGCTCCCGCCGCGCGGAATACAGACGACATAACCAAACCCATCGCAAAACTTAACATTCGGCAAAACACCCAAACGATGCCCTTTGCATTACAGAACACGGTTTTCATGAGGTCTTTCGGCGCGGTTTTTACGGAGAGCATTTTAGCGTTCGTCCATGTTCTGAACGGACGCGGAAGCGCATACTGCATAATCTGCGGACCGTAAGCGTTGGCGTGGTTCGCCATTATCACGATCGGCTGACCGCTCGGAAACGGCTCGTCGAAAGTTACCCCGCGGGGCTTCAGAAAAGGCTTAAGCAAGACCTTTAAAAGACGGAAAAACAAATACGGTTTGCGTATTTTAGAATAAGGCTTGATAGGCGAATAATATTTTTTCATCTGCTGATATTTATATGTGTCGGAACCGTCGTTCGTTTGCCGTTAAAACAGTCCGGATATTTCCGAGGTGTCAACATTGATTTTCATACCGTCCGAGTTGGGAATTTTCGGAAGCCCCGGCATAAGCATTATACTTCCGCACAACGCCACCAAGAACTCCGCTCCGGCGCGTATTTGAACGTCGCGCACGGGTAAGGTAAAGCCCGTGGGTCTGCCGAGCAGCGTTTGATCCGCCGAAAAAGAATATTGCGTTTTGGCTATACACACGGGGCAGCCGTTAAATCCCAACCGCTCTATCTCCGCCAACGCCTCGTTCGCCTTATCCGAAAATTCAACCGCGCCCGCGCCGTATATTTCACGCGCCACTTTCTCAATCTTCACGCGCGGCGAATCGTCGTCCGAATATATGAATTTCAGCGCGGATTTGCCGTCAACGGAACTCAAAACCGCTTCCGCCAAAGCCGTACAGCCCTTGCCGCCGTATGCCCACGCGTCGGTCAAAACCGCCTTCGCGCCCATTGCCGCCGCGTGTTCCTCTATATATGCCAGCTCCTCAGCCGCGTCGGTCAAAAATCTGTTTATCGCCACGGTAACGGGAACGCCGAATTTCTTCAGATTGGCGATGTGACCCTCCATGTTGACTATTCCGGCTTTAAGCGCGCCCATATTAAAGCGGTTTACGTCGGCTTTTGCCGCGCCGCCGTTATATTTAAGCGACCGCGCGGTCACGACAAGCACCGCCGCCGACGGACTTAACCCCGCTTTGCGGCATTTTATGTCGAAAAACTTTTCCGCGCCAAGTTCCGCGCCGAAACCCGCCTCGGTCACTACGTAATCGGCAAGCTTTAACGCCGTATCCGTCGCTCTCACGCTGTTGCACCCGTGGGCTATGTTGGCGAAAGGTCCGCCGTGTACGAAAGCGGGAGTGCATCCCAACGTCTGCACAAGATTCGGAGAAAACGCTTTGTAAAGCAATATCGTCATAGCCTCTTCGGCTTTTATGTCGCGGGCGAACACCGGGTTGCCGTCCTCGTCGCCGCCGATTATGATATTGCCCAAACGCCGTTTAAGATCGGCAAGGTCGGAAGCGAGACAAAACACCGCCATGATTTCGGACGCGGCGGTTATGTCAAAGCCGTCCGTTCGGGGAACGCCGTTAGCCTCGCCGCCTAAGCCGCATTCGATAACGCGCAAAGCCCTGTCGTTCATATCCATCGCGCGACGCCACGTAACCCGCTTTATGCGCGCCGCGTTGCCCTGTTTTATGTGATTGTCTGTCAGCGCGGACAACAGATTGTTCGCCGCCGTTATCGCGTGGAAGTCTCCCGTAAAATGCAGATTGATGTCCTCCATTGGAACCACCTGCGAATAACCGCCTCCCGTCGCGCCGCCCTTTATTCCGAAAACCGGACCCAGCGACGGCTCGCGAAGCGCCAAACATACCCTTTTACCCATCAGATTGAGGGCGTCCGCCAGTCCGATTGACACGGTGGTTTTACCCTCTCCGTAAGGGGTGGGATTCATCGCCGTGACTAAAATCAGCCTGCCGCCGCGCTTGCCTTCAGGCGCCGCCACTTTCGCGGCGTACTTTCCGCAGAGATCTAGCGACTCGCCGTCGATGTTCAGTTTCGCCGCGATTTTTTCAATACGCTGCGGAGTATAAAGTCGCGCTATTTCAATGTCGGTCATAAAAATATTTACCGTCCGAAAAAAATAATACATTTATTATAACGGAAATATAAAACTATGTCAATATTGTACCATCGGAATTGACTGCAAATAAACATAAAATAACGATACGCTGTTCAGCGGTCGGTTTCTCACACCGATACCACAAATAAAGCATTTTACTCATAGGATATTTATTTGTTGATTTACCGTAATAAATACCGCCGGAAACGACCATAAATTGTTGCAATATTGCCGAAATTGACTGCAAATGCCGCAACGACCGTGAGACGGAACGCAAATGTCGCGAAAAACAACCGCGGATTCGCCGTAGCGTTGCCGGAGTTGATCTGCGTTAATGAGGCATGCCTCTTTCAGCCGTCGTCCGACAGACGATAACTAAGGTAATCCGCATCGGGCGTCAACGCCAGCAACGCATAAATCATATCGTCAAAAAATTGAAAACTGTAAGGATACGATCCTTCTATTATCGTCGTCTCGTCCCCGTCAATGCGTATTTCCGTCAGCGTTATCGGCATTCTGACCCAAACGTCCGATTCCTCCGAATAACGGTAATGAAAATAATTGCCTGACCCGTCGCCCAAAATATATCCGCTTTCGGGTTGTATCTCTCCGTTAAAGACGAGCTCTGTATACGCTCCCTCAAAGTAGTCTAATCTGTAACCGAAATAAACATTTCCCGCATTGAACCGTTCAACCGCAAAATCGCCCTTCATATAAAGTTCAACGCTGATGTTTACGTATCCGAAATTCTCTAAAAACGCGGATAGGACTGCCGGATCATTTTGTTCCTCAAGCAACTCCGCCTTAAAATAATATCCTGCGCCCCAATAATCCCATGTTACGCTTGTCGCTAATATGTAGTACGTCTGACCCGCTTCCAGCCATCCGTAAACAGAAAAATCTTCGTATTGATACGGATTGCCGACACTAATCGCCGCGTAGTCCTCACCGTATAAAACGATATATGGATCGCTGCCGTAATCTGAGGGGAAACGACCGTATGAATAAAATTGATAAAAGCCGCTTTCCGTCGGATTAAACATAAACGTGGTCTTGCCTTTAATCTCATACCGTACGCCGGGCGACATGCCTTTTGTATGCTCAAAATCCGGCGCAGTCGGAACCTCAGCGGTTTCACCTGTATATTCTAAAACAACGACGCAATATTCCTCATGACCTTCATAACGGTCGTTTGCAGCCATAAGCAGGTAATATGTCTGACCGGCCTCTAAAAACACGCTCGCCGTTTTCCCGTATAAATCTATACCGCCGCCGTCCAAAATCATGCGGTAATCCGCGTCATAAACGTATGCGGAAGGCAGTCTTGTTCCATAATCAAGATCAAGCCGGCAGTATAGCTTATAATACCCTCTCCGCTCAGGCTCGAACTCAAAAGTAGTCTTGCCTTTGAATCTGTAAAGCGTATCCGTCGAAAACTCGTCCGTATAATTAAAATCGGGAACAAGCGGTCTTGTGTTATCTGTAAACTTATCGGGGAGAAGCTCCGCGGTCGTTGCGCCTATATACTTAAATGAGTAGACCATGCAATAAGCGTCTACCGACACAACAACCATTATTTCGCCGTTATCGTGCATTATTGTTATGCTTGCGCCGTCCGCATTTTCCCCCCACAATGCCGCCGTAAATTCGGGCTTTGCCCGATATATATTTATTTCCGCATCGTAATCATAGCCTTGACTATTGAAAAACGACCTGCAATAGCTCAAAATTACGTCCGTATATTTGTCGTCAGTTTCACTTTTTGACCATTTGCCCCTGTTCTTATCATAATCGTACGAATAATAACTACAGTCATTCCCGCTTACGATTTTAGAAGGAACGATCTCTCCGGAGTAAGACGCTATGGTGTCGTTTGCCCATACAACCGTTGCCGTCATCTGTGCCCGCTCGCCGTTCCGATACGCTTCCGCGTCTGTAAATACGCCGAGAAACATCGTAACATTTTTGCCGACCTCTATCGCACGGAGTATGCTGTCCAAATCCGCGAAATCCCACTCAGGCGTTTCGTATTCGACCGTATCCTCCCCGCAGCCGCATACCCCGTCGCCGCGGCTTTTACACTCGCAATCGGGATTTCCGCAAGGCGCGTCCGCAACATTGTAAATCTCGGTTGAGGACCATTCCGAATCCGTATACCCGACACCGTTGCCTACCGCTTTTATACTGACGTTGTAAGAACCGGGCGTCGTCAAACTCTCCAACGAATACTCGTTAGTGTCCGTCGTAAATTTTTCGCCGCTTATATCAACCGAATAACCTATCGCGTTTTCGACCGCCGTCCATGTCAATACCCCATTGTTGACGCTTAATCCCTCAGGCTTACGTAACCGTACGGGATAAACCGCCGAATTCTCATCATCAAATACCGCCGTCATTATAAACGACTTTGTGATGATGAAAGTGTACGGATTATCCGTACTCAAGACTGTTTCTCCTTCG
>JAITEJ010000110.1 GCA_031282095.1 Clostridiales bacterium | reverse complement strand
GCGTTCAAAACTTTTACGGTCTGAAGATCCGCCGCGGAAACGTCGCATGAGACGACGCTCAAACCAAAGCATGAACTACGCCCACAAATCACGCCGCCATTTTAACTCGGACGGGTTCTTCTTAATTAGTTGTCTACATTATATAATATCTAAATAGCTATGTCAATATTATATTTCATAGAATGTAGATTATATTTTATGGAATGCAGATTATCTTTTATAGAATGCAGCTTATCTTTCGTATAATTCGGAATACAAATTTTATACGTCGCGCCCGCGTATGGTTGTTTGGACTTCGTTTCATGACCGTACAGAAAAAACGCGTATTTTTACGGCGCGTGCGAGAGGGCATTCGTGGATTGCCCGCGCATGAATTCTGCTATCGGATGGGGATGGCATGGCGCGTACGGGAGGGCATTTGGGATATCCATATGTCGATATTGCGTCGCGCGGAATTTCGAGGCACATTTCCGGAATGGTTTGCCTCCGTCAATTTAATACGCAATTTCGCCCGCATACCCGCGGGATTTTACTAATGGACAATATCGAACGGTTACACAACCGGCGGCGCAATTCCTCCTGCATGCCCGCAGGATTTTACAAGTACACGTCGCTCGATAGAGGTCTTGTCCGAGCGCGCAATCCCGCCCACATACCCGCAGGATTTTATGAACTATGGAGTGTCGATGCTATTTTATCAAGATGCGCAATTCCTCCCGCATACCCGCAGGATTTTATTGTGCGCACGAAAGCGGTTGAAACGCGCCGTTGAGTATGCAAGAACATGTTGACTTTATTGCACGGGAATTATATAATTTAGACATAGAGCGCCGTTGCATAACGATGGTTAATCGTTCAGGCAATAGCCGGGAGAGCGGGATAATGAGCGAATACGATTTGGACAGTGTTGCAAAAGCGTTAGAAAAAAACGGTATGAGGACGTTTATAGCGTCCGACAGAAATGCCGCGGCGCGGATAGCCGAGGGTTTGATCCCCAAAGGCGCGTCGGTTGCGTCGGGCGGCAGCGTGACGCTGAAAGAATGCGGCATAATCGATATGCTGAGGAGCGGCGATTACCGATTTTTTGAAACGCGGTCGGATATGCCGCCCCGGGAGATTGCGGCGAATTACCGCGCCGCGTATAACGCCGACTACTATTTCAGCGGGTCTAACGCCGTCACTAAGGACGGCGTACTCTATAATGTGGACGGACGCGGCAACCGCGTTTCGGCGATAGCGTTCGGACCCGGAAACGTCGTCGTCGTGGTCGGCGCGAACAAAATTGTCGAGGATATCGACGAGGCTGTCAAGCGCGTCAAAAGCGTAGCGGCTCCCCTCAACGGCAAACGCTTGGGCATCGGTCTATATTGCACTTCGGAGGGAGAATGCGTTTCGTTGCGGCGCGGCGGCGGAACCGCGGAGAGAATGCATGACGGTTGCGCAAGCGAAAACCGTATATGCGTTCATTACCTCGTGTCCGCGAAACAACGCGTTTACGGAAGAATCACCGTAATCCTTGTTGATGAATCGCTCGGATTTTGATTTTTTTCACAAAACGAAACTCCGATAGGGTCATAAATCCTTTATGCAGAAAAGGTAGCGGCGTAAGGTTCGCGTATGTGCCTTAAGTTAATGCCGCCGTGCGGGACGGTATATGCGGACAAGACCGAACGGATTTTGTCGTTTAAAACAATACAAGGGTGTTTTATAAAGACATATCCTTTATAAAAGGCCGTATCGCGAAGAGCCTCAATCAAAGACGATATACCGCAAGCGAGTCGATGTGGTTTAAAGCGCGTGCGGATTTTCGTTAACAAGTCCTCCTTCGAGGAGTTTACGCGAAATCAAACGGGTTTCGTCGTTTGAAATTAACATAACAGGTATTTTATGAAAACGTATTGGTATAAAGAAGCTGTGTTCTATCAAATTTATCCGCGCAGTTTCTGCGACGGCGACGGCGACGGCGTAGGGGATATCCGCGGTATAATTTCCAAACTGGACTATCTTAAGGATCTCGGCATAAACGCGGTTTGGCTTTCTCCCGTTTATAAATCCCCCAATGACGACAACGGCTACGACATTTCCGATTACCGAGACATCATGGACGAGTTCGGCGTTTTCGCGGATTGGCAAGAGCTGGCGGACGGACTTCACGCCCGCGGGATAAAGCTGATTATGGATTTAGTCGTCAACCACACCTCAGACGAACACGAATGGTTTAAGGAATCCCGCAAAAGCAAGGATAATCCTTTCCGAGATTACTACATATGGCGCGACGGCACCGGTGCGGATAAGAAGTCTCCGCCGAACGGTTGGCGCGCCTGTTTCGGCGGCTCGGCGTGGGAATACGACGAGGGAACGGGGCAGTTCTATCTGCATTTGTTTTCTAAAAAACAGCCCGATTTAAATTGGGATAATCCCGCCGTTCGCCGTGAGGTCGCGGATATTTGCAATTTTTGGCTGGAAAAGGGCGCGGACGGCTTCCGTTGCGACGTGATTACCTACATTGCCAAAAACTTTAGGGAAGACGGATACGCTTCCGATAATTACACAATCGCCGAGAATTGGCAGAAATACATCCGCGAATTGCGCGCGCGCAGTTGGGATAATTACGACGTCATGATAGTGGGCGAGTGCTGCGGCGCGGACGCCGGGAACGCGCATACCATTCACGGCGACGGTTCGGGATTGCTTGACACCGTAATAAGTTTCGATCACTTACCGTGGCTCAGGCGTTATAATCTCGCCGCGTGGAAGGCGACTGTGTCTGCGTGGCAAACTATCGGAGACGACTGTTGGTGGAGCCTTTATTTTGAGAATCATGACCAACAAAGGTCGGTGTCGCGTTTCGTGCGTCCCGGCTTTGAAAAGGAAGGCGCCGAAATGCTGGGAACCGTGCTGATGTTTTTGCGCGGCACGCCATACGTTTATCAGGGGCAGGAATTAGGCATGACTAATATAGCCCTGACCGAGGACGAATTCAAAGATATACAGTCCGTCAATATGTTGCGCGACGCTAAGTCAAAGCTTGCACGACGCCGCGCCTATAAGCATTTATCGTTGCGTGCGCGCGATCACGCCCGCACTCCTATGCAGTGGAACGGAGGGAAGAACGCCGGATTTTCTTCCGGCACGCCGTGGATGAAGGTAAACCCGAACTATACGCGTGTTAACGTCGAAACGCAGTCGCAAGATCCCGATTCGGTTTTAAACTACTATAAAAAGCTTATAGTCGCAAGAAAATCCGTAACGGAGATTGTCAAAGACGGAAAATATAAAGAGCATTTTCACGGCAGCCGGAAATATTATTGCTTTACTCGGGAAACCCCCGACGCTTCTTTGCTTGTCGTCGCGTCCTTTTCCGGGCGTTCCGCCAAGTTCACTCCGCCCGCCGGATTTGCCGGCGCCGAGGGTAGGCTGTTAATATCAAATAACTCCGACGCCGACCAAAAGCTCTCGCCGTTCGTGTTGAAACCATATGAAGTCAGAGTCTATCTGATATAAACCCGGATACCGGCAGACATGTAATGAACGCGTACGCCGACGCAAACTGCCGCCGCGCATGAATAAACCTCGATTGAGCCTAAGATTATCCGATACAGACCCTATATCGGCAAACGAATACGGTCGTGCGTAAGCGCGATAACCGCCGTTTCGGGAAAGATATATGACGGGTCTCAGAAAAGAACAAGAGCAAAGATGTCCGATTTTTTAAACAGCGAAGAAAATACCGAAAATCCGCCCGCAAAGACCAAAACGGCGGACAGCACGCCCGGACGTGAAACGTCCGTAGTTAAGGCGCGCCGTCCGGCGCGGCAAAAAACAAACGGCGAGGGAATAGCCGGCGGCTATATGCAATCCGAGGCGGACGGACACGCGCGTATAGGCGCGTACGGATCAAGTGAGGCGCGCCGTCCGGCGCGGCGAAAAGCAGACGGCGAAGAAATTGCGGACGATTCCATACAATCCGAAGCGGACGGGTACTCTGCGGACAAAACATATAAAATGCAATGTTCAGCACGGCAAAAAGTAAGCGGAGAAGAAACCGCGG
>JAITEJ010000106.1 GCA_031282095.1 Clostridiales bacterium | reverse complement strand
CGGTTTGCGGTTTTCATACGGTATTTCAGTAATCGTACCGCAAAAAGGAGCCGCGTGACCCAAATCGTCTTTTTCGTCCTCGCGCAGTATTTCCACGGCGCGCGCGCCTAAACCCAAATTATGTCTCCAGTTCAACAGCGTTTCGACGCCGTTTCCCGGGATAGACTCAGGGGTTGCCCCCGCGTCTTCGGCAGTTACGTTAAAATTTCCACCGTATTTGTTTTTGGCAAGCGCGGACAGAGAGCTTATTCCGTCGCCGACGACGAACGGACGCTCCTTTCTGAAGATAAGCTTCACAGAACCGTTTAAGATAACCGTGCGGTATTCATCCTCTATGTCTATAAACGGCGACACTGCGGCGGGGTGCCCACTCTTAAATATGCCGTTAATACCGTTTAAAAGCTCGGATAAACCGCGTGTACGGATAACTCCCTCTCCGCCTGTTCCGTCGTTGGGCTTAACCACGAAAGCGTTTCCCGTCGCCGCCAACGCGGACGCGCGTTCCGCCGTGTCGTCCCTGCCTATATAGTGAATGCTTTGAGGGGGCATAAAGAACCAATGCGGAACGGCGGCGATTCCGTTGTCCGTCAGCGCGGAATAAAGCCCCGCCTTATCGCCGGCGAGGGCCGCGGAACAAGCGTCGTTATTGGGGAATTGATAGCCGTAAACGAATTTCGTTACCCCGTTTTTCTTCATGGATATTATCCAATCCGTGGCAAAAAGAGCGCAGTCTATGCCGCGCTCTCCGCAAATTTTCAATAAAATTTTACACAGTAGTCTGTCGCCGTTTTTCATCAAACTTATCGTTGCGAAACCGGGCGCGGTATAAACCCCGTTAATTAAAAGGGATTTTTAACAGGAAACCGTCACCCTGAGTAGTTTTGAGCTTATCGCCGTTTTTTCATCGGGCTTATCGTTGCGAAACCGTGCGCGGCGTAAATCCGTACCCGATTTAATCCATAGCTTCAAGTACGGATTGTTTTATTTCCGCTTTCGTCATGCTCGGAAGCCGCTTGCTGTCGCCGTGGCGTACGAAACACATGAAAACGATAGCGACCGCTATACATACGGCGGAATAGAGGAACAGGGAGTACATATTGATATAATCCATAATAAGCCCGGCGAGGAAAGGCGTAATTGCCTGCGCCGACATCGTCGCCGTATAATAATAGCCGGTGTATTTGCCCAGATCTTCGGTTCTGGCAAGCTCTACGACCATGGGAAGGGTGTTGACGTTAGCGATAATAAGACCGAACCCCGCGAACAAATAAAACAGCGAGAACAATACGGACGGGACGATCTCTTTATCGTTTGCGCGCACGATAGGAGCGTAAAGCAAGATAAATGACAGCACGGCTAGGGCAAAGCCGATGATAACCGACTTCTTTCTGCCTATTTTTACGGCAAGCATACCCACGGGAATAAATGCCAGAGCGGAAATGCCCATGCTCACGCCGGAAATTACCGATGCGATGCCGGCTGAAAGATTCAGCGCCTTAGTCGTGTATATAGACAAACTGCTTGATACGGCGTTATATCCCATGAACCACATGAATATTGATGCCAGTATAAGGAATAAAGATGTCAGACGCGCCCGTTCGGCGGCCGTCTTATTCCCGAAGCCTTTAGGCGGATTCGTACGGATTGTCTCCGGCGCCGCGCAAGTATCCCCCGCGCCGTCCGTCTTTAGGATATCGTCTGAATTTTCTCCGTCGTCGTCGGCAATGCCGTATGCCTCGCAAACGGCGGCGCATTCGGCGGCGAACTTCTTTTCCCGGACGACGGCGAGGAAGCCGGCAAGTAAAACAAGCATTCCTCCCGCGACCGCGCCGAATATTATAATGTAATTATTCACGCTGTCGCCGAACAGCACTATCGTGTAAATCAGAAATGCGATCGCGCCTCCTATACCGCCGCAAAGATTTATAATTGCGTTTGCCTGAGAGCGCAGAGGCTTGGGCGTGACGTCGGGCATGAGCGCGACGGCGGGAGAACGGAAAATCGCCATGACTATCAGCACCAGCAGTAATATCACCATGTAAGCGACAAGGCTGCTTCTGCCCTCGGCTGTGCCCATTACCTGCGTGTTAACCCTTTCGCTTATCCACGCTTTCATACCGCTTTCGACGTACTTTTTATAGTCGTTATTGCTTCGGATTACGCGTTCGGCATTCTCCGTTCCCAAAACCTCGTACGCGTCTTTAAGTTCGTCGTTTTCGTCGGGATACAGATAAGTCACGGTACCCATGCCCATAAAGCCGCCGGACGACTTCAGTTTTGAATCGTAACGTATTGATATGAAGAATTCCCGCGCCTCGGAACCCGTATAGTCGTTTATGGCGAGATAGTCCAAATCGCAGTATTTATACGCCGATTTACCTTTGGCCGCCGCGTTATCGTAAAATTCGGCGAGCCGTTCGCTCATGAAAGCGTCGTCGTTCAATTGCGCCTCGTATCCGTTCCGTATTTCCGCCGAACGTATTGCCTGCCCCTGCGCCGACAGCGGGATAAAAATCATAAGAACCGCCGCGGCTAAGGTGCCGGCGACGATGAAAGGAGTGCGCCGCCCGAATTTTTTTGCGAAACGCCCCTTGGATTTGTCGGAAATACGCCCGAAAAGAGGAAGCAGGAACAACGAAAGCAGGTTGTCCAACCCCATGATCACTCCGCGCATGGTGTTTGACAAACCGTAAGCGTTTTCCAAAAGCAGAGGGATCACGAAGTCGTATGCTTGCCAAAATACCATGACTATCGCGAACGCAAAGCCGACCTTAAAGGTTTTTCCGTAGTCGAGCTTCAAGGGCTTCTCCGTGCCGGTCTGTGCCGCATTAAGTTGTTTTTTCATAAATAATCCCCCCGTATATGTCTTTAAACGATGATTCAATACGCATGAATACGCGGTTTAACTGCTGAGGAACCGCCTTTAAACGGCGCACCGTGATTTATTTATTCTTTTTAACAATCATCTGACTTTCTTTCGACAAGACTTGCCGGCTCATCCCCAAACCCGCTTTTCGGTTACGCGCGAATACACGCCGTGATTTAAATTCCGAAGCCGTATTGGAACGATGTACCGTGATTTACTTATTCTTTTTCAACAATCCGTCTAACTTTCTTTTAACAAGACTCGCCGGCTTATCCTCAAACACGCCCTTGAGCTTTCTTTCCCACTTGTCGATTTTTGCCGTCTGATAACTTTCGGGAATTCTCTTTGCCAGTTTGAAGCCTTTTTTTCCTGTCATAAGCACTTTGTTGAGTGTAAGCAGCAACGGCAGCCGCCGCCAACCGATGAGCAACTTTTTAATGAGGTCGACGGGGGAAAGCTCCAACATCTCGCCTACCGAAACATACCGCATATCCTTTTCGGAAACGATGCCGCTTTCCATTAAATATCTGACGTCGTCGTTTTCGGCGGTCAGCATCCAACGCTTGAGGACGTCGACGGCGACATGCACCGCGCCTATTTTGCGCATGAATTTATATTGGTATTCCCATAGGTCCGCCGCGCGCGCGGAATTCTTGCGGTTTACGACCTCCGCGAGTATGTCGCCCGCGTAAATTGAGGACGCTATGCCGGAACCCAGCATGGGTATAGTCATGAAAGCCGCGTCGCCTATAAGGACGTAGCCGTCCGCCACCATTTTAGTTATGGGATAGCGTACCGGAATATTACATATGATGCCGCCGCGCAGAACCGTATCGCCTAAGAAGTCGTTATCCTTTTTGAGATGCTCCATAGCGGCTTGAAAATCCTTGTCCGAAAGTTCGCCCACCGTGCCTATAAGCACGTTTATCTGACCTGACGGGTCGGCGACGCACCACGAAATGCCGTTGCGCCCCAAGTGTTTCAGATAGGCTTTGTTCGTGTGCAGCGACGGGGTTTTAGTGTTCGGCTTTTTATTGCAAAAAGCGCGGTATACCTCAAACACCTCGTCTTTCTCCGGCTGTTTTTGTATGCCGAAGCTGTCCGGAAGAGAAGCGCGGAATTTAGAGAACACCCCGCTTGAGTCGATCACCAACGCCGCCAAAATATCCTCGCCGCCCACCGTGACGCCCTTGACGGAGTTCTCACCGAAAACGAGCTTTTCCACGGGGGTTTCAAACTTTATGACCGCGCCCGCAGCCTTTGCGCGCTCCGTCAGAATGCGCGAAAGCGGACGGCGTTCCATAGACCAATCTAATTTGTCTTGAGTTTGAATTACTTTTACCCATCTGTCTGAAAAAGGACCGTTGAAAGACCAATAATTTTTAAGAAAATATTCGCTTTTATCGGGTTTCGGAATCTGTAAATCACGGAAAACCTTATCGTTAACATCGTCGTGCCAATCGTAAATAAGCTCGTCCTCATTCCTCGCTTCGTACACAGTGACGTCGTGACCGCCGCTCGCAAGACCGTATGCCGCCGACAAACCTCCCTGCCCCGCGCCTATAATTGCAATTTTCATAAATATCTCCTTCAAAACCGTTGTCGTTTAACGTTTGTTATTATACCAACATTCACGCGCGGTGTCAATAGCGGCGCGTCACTTGCCGATAT